>CAYSNA010000047.1:3156-18632 GCA_964432185.1 uncultured Cytophagia bacterium | reverse complement strand
TTCATATAGAGTTTTGTATTCGAGCATAACGCTTCAAGTTGTTAAAATGAGATAAAAAAGTAATAAGTAATTATCCGCTATTTCGCAAGCAAAAAGCCCACATCAACGAGTGCAATCACCTTTTCTAACATTTTTAATTTAAATGAAAAAAAGGTTGATTTTGTTACAGAATAATGTATTTTGAATTCAATAAATCGTCATCGGCTTTGGTTTGTTCAATTCTTTAGGAGGTCAAAATGAAAAGAGTGTTAACAGTGATGCTGGTTTTGTTCGTGGTTACAGTCGCTACAGCGGAAAAATCCGTTCTGTTTTTAGTTGGCGCCGGCCAGGAGGCAACCGGTCCCGAAGTGTCGGATGATTTTGTACTTGACTTGATGGAATCTTTCCAATGGGATGTTGACGTTGTCTATCTTGACGATCCTTCCAAAATGACGGATTCGCTCGGATTGGATAAGGATCTGGTTGTTATCTCCTCAACGATCAATTCGACTCATGTCGGTAATTTCTATTATGACAAAGCTGTGCCGGTTTTGACCTGGGAGTCCGGTATGTATGGTAAACTTGGTATTGCCACGGGCGGCGGTAATATCACGATTGCGGAGACTTTTTTAATTATTACTGCAGAAGGTCACCCGACTGTCGGCGCGTATTCCGGTGAAGTCGAAGTCCTGGCAAATTCCCCAATGGAAGTGACGCTCATCGATACAAATCAGTATACTGAAAATTTGCTGCCGATTGCCGAAATGATTCTCGATGACGGATCACCACGCACGGCCATTTTTGCCATTGAGGAAGGCGCGACATTGGTTGATTCGTCCGCTGCACAGGCACGACGTATCGGTTTCTTTTTTCGTGATAAAACCGCTGAAGAAGCGACGGATGCTGCCTTTGTTATTCTCGGTCACTGTTTAAAATGGTTGGTGGGTGAGGATGAAACATCAGTGGACGATTTGCGAAAGATCGTTGCCGAATACCAACTGTTTGAAAACTATCCCAATCCCTTCAATCCTTCAACAACAATTTCGTATCACCTGCCCGTAGCGGATGATGTGACGCTTCGTCTTTACAACGGCACCGGACAACTGGTTCGCACGCTGGTTGAGGGAGTCGTACAGGAAGGTCAACACGCCGTTCATTGGGATGGCAGAGACGATGCCGGCATGGTCGTGCCGAGCGGCGTTTATTTTTACGAATTGACGTCAAGTAAGGGTATACTTCGCGACAAGATGCTGCTTGTCAAGTAATCCCGTGCGATTTTCGCTGCACGCCGCCAAGGTGTGCAGCGAGTTTTGCTAAATCAATGTGATGATGCAGACCTAATTTTCCCCGTTTCGCTTGTTAAACCGCCGGTTCATCTTGTGCTCACCATCGATATAAATTTCCATCACGTAGCGTCCTTCTGCCAAATGCCGAACATCCATACCAATTGTGGAATCCACAATATTGGTGTACTCGTGTTGTTCGACATATTCACCATCTTTGGTGATGATAATTTTGAGTGTTGAGGCTTTATGCGTTGTCGTGTAAACCGTCAAATAATCTGTAACCATTCGAGGGAAAATATTGACTGACAAGTATTCTTTTGTGGTGTCGATTACCGCATCATCATCACAACGAAAACTGAAAAACTGGCCATTGCCGCAATCGCTTTCGAATATGTGAAGGATGTTGCCGCTACGATCTTTCAGCCGCAAGCGGCCGTAGCCGGATTCCGGCATGAACCAAAATTCCAGGCCGTCGCCGGCCGTATCAGCCAACGCCAGAGCATAGTTGCCTTCGTCGAGATTGAGCGTGTCCGTGTATTGCGTTGCCGCTTGCAGCATGTCCGGTGTTTTTTTATAAACGGTATCATTTTTACTGTTGAAAATTAAAAGTGTATTGTCTTGCGATTTGTTGTTGGTCAGAAAATCCACAATCAACGTCGTCGGCAACGTCGGTACATCTGCAAAGTGAGATTCCATTTTATTGTCGGCCGGCCATTCATCCTTTTTGCCGTTTGGATTTATCAGCTCGACAGCAAAAACATTGAGGCCGTTTGTCGCATCAATGTCTCCCGGCAATATAATTTCCGTTGATTCGAAAAATGCCAAGTCGCCAGTCCAGGAATATTTTGATTTTTTGAAACCAACAGTTTGATAAGCCAGAGTCAGCTTGGTCAAATTGTTTTTCCCGAGGTTGCGAATTTTTATACGCGCTTGAAAAGCGGCGGGATTGAACCGGTTGTAATTATCCACGTTGTTAGGCGCGATAATCTCCTCGATGGCCACATCATTCTTGTGTGTCGGCTCCGCATATTGGATAAAGTACGACGTGATGACTTCGCGCGGCTGATTTACATCATTGGCGGTAAACGGTTCCATGTCCAGATCGATCGTGTGTCCGGCTTGCGTCAGCGGAATATCGATAATGTCTGGAATTT
Source organism: uncultured Cytophagia bacterium (assembly GCA_964432185.1). Lineage (GTDB taxonomy): Bacteria > Zhuqueibacterota > Zhuqueibacteria > Residuimicrobiales > Krinioviventaceae > Kriniovivens. Next base: position 16,213 of record CAYSNA010000047.1, on the reverse strand, counting down.
TCAGATCACCAGGGCACCAATAGCCGCGGTCAAAAATCCACGTGCCGCCCTGCGGGTAAAGCGGATTGTCGCCGCACTCTTTCCAGATATCGCGATGATCAATAATCTGATCGTCAAAAACAATCTCACGCCATCGGCTGCAAAACTCGCTGCAGCCATTTTCTCGGTCCATGCCGTGACCGGTGTGTTGGATTCGAAGGCGCCCGAATGCGGCGCTCTGCCCTCGTTCAATGTCAATTGCCGCCAGCTCTTCTTCAATAGTGTTCTCCGGATTGCCATATTGAAAACTGCCGTCCCAAAAAGTTTGTATGGCAATGAATTGCGCGACCGGCGGTCCAAAATCAATCTTAAAATCGATGGTCAAATCCCAGCCCAAATCCGGAGATTCGTAGCCGGTGTGCACATATTCGATCTCCACGCTGTCACGTAAAAACGCGGCAAAATCGGTCACATCCACCTGCCAGGTAAAACTCCAATCCTCTTTGAAATTGCTGCCATAGGGCGTCAGCATTCGCCCGATTTCATAATTAAGCGTATCGCCCTTGAGACCGCCGACTCGCAAAATATTGACGTGATCGAGATAATCCCAATGCGCAATGGCGCGATCTTTGGGATGCGCCAGCGTCAGGTTTAAAACGAGGCGTCGAATCTCTCTTTCCTCTGCAGGAAAAACACCCCACGCGGTAAAACTGTTTGTTCCAGTGTTGGGATTGGTGAAAATAGTTACGGCGTTGTGAGTGATTACGTTTGTCGATTCGGCAGATAAAGTTGTTGACAAAAATAAGACGAGAGACAGGGCGACGAAGCCGAGAATGCGGATAAAGTGATTCATGTTTTCCCTCCACATCATTAAAAATTGTGTGGCATTGTGCATTAGATTTTCAATATAGACTTATCTGATTAGCAGACATTTTTTGGTTAACGAAAGCCCGGCGCTTTCAAGCCGATAAAAATAAAGACCCGAGGCAGCATGTCTCGCATTCCACGATACCTGATGCCGACCGCGATTTTGAACGCCCTCGAATAAAGTTACGACCAATTGTCCGGCACTGTTGAAAATGGAGATTTTGATCTCGGATACCGCTGGTAAAGCGTAGCTTATCGTCGTTTGCGGATTAAAAGGATTGGGGTAATTTTGCCCCAGTTCAAATGTTGCTGGAGCGCTATGTTGATCCTCCGTTTCAACGGTAACAACCGTCTTGAGCAATTCATACGCCTCATCCGGTTTCATTTCCACAAAAAGCTGAAAAACCTGATCCAAAGTTTGGTTCAGTTGAACGTCGTTGGGATGGGCTTTTCGGGCATTATAAATCTGCAGCGGCATGCGCAGATGCCCGGCATGCGGCTGAAAATCCGCTTCGATGTTCTGTCGACGAAAATCCTGGAGCATCTCCAAATACAAATAACCAAACTCTTCGGTCGGCTCGACGATGGTACCCTCGCCGTAATCGTTCCAGGTGACGATCTGGATGGCGTGCGGATTATCGGACAACGCCTGATCGAGTGTGAGTTGAAACGTCGATCCGTTATCAGCATCCAGGAGGGCATAACCGTTACTGACGCCGGCCTCCTTATAAATATCGTTAAATCCGGGAAAAGCACTGGAGATGCGATACGGCCATGATTTTGATTTGGCGGAAAAATCATTCAGATACTGTTTAAGCGCTGATTGCGTCAATTCACCATCGGCTGGCGCCTTCCACATGGGCGGCCAGGAAAAGGCGCCGACGGCGGCAGGGGCGGTTCTGTTGTCTTCGGTGAACAACAATGGCGGCGAAACAAGCGCCGAAAAGATGGCTTCCCACTCGGAACTCTGTTTGAAAAATTGCGGACCAAAATTGAGCAGAACCGGCTTGTCGTCGATTCTGACATACGCCTCTTTTGCGAACCATGTTTCTTCGAGATATTTAATGTCCTTCTGTCCCTGAACGATTTTGTCTGCTGCTGAAATGATATTTTGACTGATCAGATTGTTCAGCGTTTGATCCTCATAACAGATGGAAAATTTCAGCCCGGCTTTTTCAATAAAATGAAACAGGGCGATGGTGCGGTCATTAATGCCTGGGTAATCCCACAATTGTCCCGTACCGTACCAGTCGACGATGACGCCGTCAATGCCGCTCAATTTCATTAACAATACCTGATATTCCAGAATATCGGGATCCATGGAATCGTACGGCCCGGTGAGCGGATAATAATGCGAGGCGATTTGGCGCCGCCCGTCGGCAGTTATGCTGTTCGGATTAAAAAAGTTCATCGTCCAGTGCCATCCCCAGGTTGAAGAGATGGGGGGGGCTACATTCCATGGCATAAAATGGACGAGAACTAGAGGCGGCGTCGAGTTATTGTCATTGTTGGGCTGAACCGCCTGGGCACAGGATAAAACGAAGAGAAGCAGAAGTACTTTTTTCATAAGCTGTCACATTCCACAAGATTTTTTAATTCTATTGTTGGGACCGTCTGTTGTAAAAAAGTCTGATTTGAGTATTTCTAAAGTCTGATGGTCACGACTATAATCAACATTTCACGCGAGATAAAAATGAAAAAGGTGATTGTCGCCGGATTATGAACAACGCCGGCAAAAATCACCTTTTGGATTACACCTGTTTGTTCATGGTCACAAAATATTATGACCATGAACAATATGCAAGGTCTATTTCAAGAAAACCATCTTTTTTGTAAAGACATGTGATTCGGTTTCCAGACGGTACATGTATGTGCCGTTGGCAACCTGAAGTCCGATATCGTTGCGACCGTCCCACGTGACCGTGTGATAACCGGCAGCAAATTGACCGGATGCCAATGTGCGGACATGGACGCCGCGGATGTCGTAAACATTAATTTTAACGTCGCCGGCGGTCGGAACACCAAAGCGAATCGACGTTGTCGGATTGAACGGATTCGGGTAGTTCTGATCCAGAGTGAATTCTGTCGGCAGCGATTGACTATTGGCAGCAATGCCGGTTGTGACTTTCGCGATGACTTCGTTCGATGACTCGCTGCGATTGCCTGCGAAATCAAAAGCACAGACTTTATAATAGTAGGTGCCGTCAAATTTGATCGTCGCGTCGCTCAACTCAACGCCGGTTGTTGTGGCGACCAGCATGTCGTCCATCGGCTCAAAGCCTTCCTGCGTACTGCGATAAATACCAAAGTAATTAAAGTCTTCATCAACCGGATCATCCCAGGTCAGCTTGACATTTGAGGAACCAATAACTTGAGCGACCACATTGGTCGGGGCCATCGGGATAAGGTTGTCAACAGAGTATCCTGCGGCCGGTGTCGATTCGGTTGTCATGCCGCCCTGTGTGAGCGCCACAACGACAAAGGACGTCAAACCGGGATCGGTAGCCGTAGAGTCATAAAGCGTCGGAACGACGAGCGCATAGCGGTTGCTGCCATCCGCCGGTACCTGGCCGACATTGACCCAAACGTCTTTGTCCATATCAAGGCGTTTGACGATGTATTGTTCGATCGGATCGACGGACACGCCATCATCGACCATCTTGTCCCAAATGATGCGAACTTTTTTGCCTTGATCATTCGGTACGTCATCGATGGCAACAATGTCGCCTTCGATCGCATTGTTGATGAGCGCTTGAATTGAAACCTTAAGCAGGGATACGATGAACGCCGGATTGTGAATACCATAGCTGTGATCGTAATAAACCATACGATGGTTGTAGGATGCTTTCAGCTCCGTCAGGGTCCACGTCGTGTCAACTTCGGCGTGCGGATCACCATCCGGCAACAAGCCGCCGAGAATGTCCATCAAACCATGGACTTCTTCCTGCAACCCTTCTGCTACACCATCACCATCATGATCGGCATTGCCGTTCATGTAGAATTTTTTGTGGTCAAATGATTCGCCAACATCACCATGACAACCGGAGCAGGCGATAACATTATCAACACCGTTCACATCGACCATGCTGAACGAGTGCATGCCGGCTGTGGTCAGGTTACCAAAATCGTCATGTTCACCATGATCGCCTCGTTCATGCATGTGACAGTCGACACAGGCGTTTTCGAGCGCAGATATGTGAGGCGATGTGGGAAGAGTTTTGCCAAAAGTGGCGACGTTCGTACCGATGAGCATGTCTGCCTGCGGCGCGTAGTGTGGACCATAATGGCTGCCCGGTTGGTTGGTATAGGTTGCGGCATCACGGCGGCTTTGATGGCAATTCATACAAAGGGCGCCTTTACCGACTTCTGCCGGAGTCATTTCACCATTGGCAAGCGTGGCTTGCATGGTTCGGAGTTGATTTTCATGTTCGGCGGAATGCGGATCGTGACATACCGCACAACCAAAGGGATTGGTTCCATTGGATTCAACGGTTTCGCCCTTTGCAAACGCAATAAAGCCCTCAGGCGTGTGACAGCGGGCGCAACCGGCGCTCCACGTATCGCGGCTGGGCGGATTGGCGTGAGCAGAAGTCTTCCATTGCGATGGATAAACGTGATAATGATCATCATCGTGGCATTGAGCACAAGCACCGACAGCTAATGACGACACCATTTTGTTGTCTGAGGTTTCAGCATAGTGCGAACCGCCCGGACCGTGGCAGGATTCACACTGAATGTTTGCCAGCGCCATGGCTTGCGGGTAGAGTTGAGCCATTTGATCAGCAACACCCGGGCCTGGATTGGCTGGATATTCAAAGTCATAATCGTCAAAACCACCATTTGAGGCCATGTTATCAAAACCAGTTGTGTGGCAGGATAAACAGCTGGTGCCCGAACGTCCCTGGCCATTCAAGGCGTTGGTGAGCATGCTGGCATGACCGGTTTGTTGCCAGTCTGCTGCTTTGTCTTTATGGCACATCGCACAAGCGCCTTGTTTGATGCCAGTGAATTGACCGGCATTGATAACCACTTCCGCTTCCTCACCACCATCAGCAAACGTGACGACGTACTTACCTACAACATCCGGTACAAACGTCGCAATTTGTGTTGAGGCATCCATGTCCGCGGTCTGGCTAATTTCAGCAGCTGATCCTGCAGGCGCTTCAGCAATGTTCCAGGCTGCACCGGTCAACGGTTTGTCCGTTCGCATACCTTTCAGGTACACTTTGGTTTCCACGCCGACATTTAGCAGGCCGGAGGACACACGATCCAAAATGCCAAGATAATCGGGAGCGCCGAGCGTGTCAGCTTTTATCATAGCCGGAGAAACGCCGTAGGGCATGACTTTGAGAGCGTCTTGTGCCATCAGCGTCGTGCCCAATAGCGCAAGAATGAGTATGAGTGTAAGAGTTTTCATAACTCCTCCGTGGATAAGATGTATAGGAAATTTAGAATTATTGTTTCGTTTCAAGACCAATAATATGATTCGTAATAAAAAGGACACCATGTGAGAAGGTGCGGATATTACTTTCTGTAATCTATATTGGAAAATATACGATGTATAATAAAGATTATATGCTTTTAAGTCAACAAAAATATGTGGTAAATTTCACTTAAAGTGAGAAAAAACAGTATTGTATTTCGTGAGTACGAAATAAATTAAACGTAAGAGATAGCATAAATCCAGTTCTATTTCTTCCAGTCTTGAAGAAAGACTGAATAGCTTTGCTTAGAAAAGATACGAATACTCGATTTGCCACATGTCGTCTTTGCGACGCGGTACAATAGTGTATGCGAGGTCCAGATTGTCCAACAAACCAACACGGAAACTTGCAGGAATAAACTGTAATAGAAATTTCGTAAAAGCATACCACGGTTGATTTTATTTTTGATCCTCCATATTCTTGCGTATAAACTGTTCAGTGGGGAGTTACAGGATGGCAGACTGAGGGCTTGTCAGCTTTATTGGGAATAATTATCAAAAGTTTGAGATATTTTTTGTCGATCTATTTGTACTGTGATATCGTCGTCCCCTAATGCTGCTCGTCGTCAAAAAGTTTCGACAATCTTGCGTGTTACGTTTAGCACACGATGCTTGAAAATTGTGATATTTTAATTCGGACAAACGAAGTAATCTTTGAAAATAATCATGCTTTTTTTGAAAAAAGTAGCATAAAACCAAAAACCTGCTTGCTTTCCACAATGGAAATAAATATAATCTTTAGTAAAGTATATAGCTTTTAAAAGGATACCGGCATATGGATTATGACAATGATTATTTGAATGAACCCGTTTATACGATCGGGCTCGCCGCGGAAAAACTGGGGGTTGCCGTGCCAACGTTACGTATGTACGAACAGAATGGTTTGATCATTCCGCACCGAACCAAAACGCAAAGGCGTTTGTATTCGCGCAATGATATCAAACGGTTGCAGGTGATTATTGATTTGATTCGAAATCAACGACTGAATATGGAGTCCATCCGGGTGCTTTGCTCTCTTACGCCGTGCTGGAAGATCGTCAATTGCCCGGCTGAAGTCCGTAATAACTGCCGCGCCTATACTGGAGAAAATTCTCCGTGTTGGTTGCTCGATGATAAAATCTGCTCCAAAGGCGAAGCCGATTGCCGTCAATGTGAAGTTTATTTATCCTGCCCAAAAACCATGCAACATCCAAAAGCATTTTTGAAAGAGTTTATGGTTGATTAAATTAATTTCTGTCTTGTCTTTAAAGCATCCATTTGCTATTGATTGAGAGGAATTTATAATGAAACTTCGCCTGCCGAAATCTTACTATAATCCCATCTCGTATTTGGGAACAGGAATAGCATTTTTTGCGCTGGCCACTTTTCTCTTCTTGTTGCTGTTATCGTTTTTCACATCGGGTGATGATCCGTATTCTGGCATCATTACATTTATTATCACACCGGTTTTTCTTATTCTTGGTTTGATGCTCATCCCCATTGGCATGTTGCGCCGATACCGTCATTTAAAACGGCATGGCGATCTGTTGTCCGATAAGTTGCCCGTGTTGGATTTAAACGATAAACGGCACCGAAACGGTCTTTTAATATTTGTGTCTGGCACATTTGTTCTCACCATTTTGACGGCATTCGGAGCGTATGAAACCTATCACTTTACCGAATCGGTCACTTTTTGTGGAAAGGTGTGTCATCAGGTTATGCATCCTGAATATATCGCCTATCAAAAATCACCGCATGCGCGAGTTACTTGCGCCGAGTGTCATGTGGGCGCCGGCGCCAATTGGTATGTCAAATCAAAGCTCAGCGGCTTGTACCAGGTCTATTCCGTGTTGGCGAAAAAATATCCCAAGCCAATTCACACACCAATTAAGAACTTGCGGCCGGCACGAGAAACGTGTGAGGAGTGTCATTGGCCGCAAAAAATTTATGGTCGGCAACAACGCAAGCATTTATATACTCTGGCCGATGAGGAAAACACCCAATGGGAAATTGACCTGTTGATGAACACCGGTGGCGGCAATCCGGCGCTTGGCCAGGAAAGCGGCATTCACTGGCACATCAATCCAAATATTGAAATCGAATATATCACCACACACGAGCGCCGTTCGGAAATTCCTCGGGTGATTTTGCGAAACAAGCAAACTGGCGAGGAAACAATTTTCGAGAACGAAGTCGATCCCTTTGATGAAGAAAATGCCGAGTTTATCGAGCGGCGCATTATGGATTGCGGTGACTGCCATAACCGTCCAAGTCACATCTACGATGATCCGGCACGCTTTATCAATGTGGCTATTGCATCAGGCGAAATTCCTCTGTCCTTGCCGGCCATCAAGCAGGCAGCGGTGGAAGCCTGCCTCGAAGAATATGAGACGGATGAGCAAGCGATGAGCGGCATTGAAGAATACATCACGGCATTTTATGCTGATTATGATGTGAACGACGCGGATATTGCAAAAGCTGTGGAAGGCACGCGGCGCGCCTTTGCGCAAAATATTTTTCCGGCCATGAAAGTTCGCTGGGAGCATTATCCGGATCACATCGGACATCAAACCAGCCCTGGCTGTTTCCGTTGCCACGACGGATTACACGCGAGTGAAGACGGACAATATATTTCCCATGATTGTGAGGATTGCCACGCCATCACGGCGCAGGGAAAAATGGGCGAGATGCAGTTCTCAACCACAACGGCCGGATTGGATTTCCAGCATCCGGTTGACATCGACGAGGCGTGGATCGAGATGCCGTGCTACGAGTGCCATAGTACGCCTCCACTTGGATTTTAACTTTCGCACGCTCGGGCAGGCCGTTGTGTTTGCCTGAAACAAAATACAGCGAAACAGGGTATGCACACGTGTATGTCAACCTCGTAGCTATTGGATGAGTAATGATCTCACGCACAAAAAATGCATTCGCCACAATCGTCGAGTTTTTAAAATGGGCCGTGGTCATCTGGCTGATGTGGCCGCTGCTATCCTTTCAGTCGGATAAAATGACGCTCTGGCGTATGGTGCTTGGCGTGCTGCTCGCCGTGCTCTTTCTCGGCAAAATGTTTTACGATTTTATTATTGATAATTTCAAACAACGCAAAGAGCGTTACACAGTTGTGGATTTCCTCATTCTCGTTGGTTTCATCGCCGGCATCGCCGTGCTCGTTGGCGGGGGCATGCTGGTATTTGGCCTCTATTTGAGCGGCCAAATTCGCGAATCCGCAGCGCCCTAAGTCCTGTTTCAAACAGATGAGCTGGTACTTTTTCCGTTTTTGCAAAAAAACATGTTGCATTTGTGTGATAAAATTTTACATTTATACATCCCAAAATTGAAAAGGAAAACAATCTCAACATGATGTCATTAAGAATACATATTCTAAAACCACAATGCCTCATTCGCTGGATAAGCGGCGTTGATTATACGTTGTTTATCGGAAATGTTGAAGAGGAGGGTACATCCAAGGGGTGCGTCGTGTAGCGATTGAATATTATTTTGAATATAAAAGCCCGCAACGTTCCCCGAAATGTTGCGGGCTTTTTTCGTTAATAGAGGCACGGTATCGAGTGGGGATCGAAAAGAAAGCGAGCCTGTCACGGCTTCAAGCCGGTTGAATGATAACTTAATTTTCCGTTGGGAGGGAAGCCACGGCCTCAAGAGTGAGGCCGCCAGCAGGCGCATCCGGGGGGTGCCCGGATGCGCCTCTGAGGAACGCACAATAACCGGTCACTGGTTCAAGTTGACCACAACAGACAACGCGATCTAACTCCGTCGCAGTCTAAGAAAGAGGGTGGTAAAAATGGAGTTGTACACTATTTTTCTTATGATTTATATCACATTCGCCATCGCGAGAGCCATGCAATCGTACTCGCACTACAACCGGCTTCCGGACAAGTCGGTGGCGCAGCTTCGACGTGAAAAAATCATGCGTGATTTTATCGAAGGCCATAACCGAATCATTGACGATTTTGTGTTGACCGGCGCCGCGCTGCCGATGGGACAGGGCGCTATTCGGCCTGTTGAAGGTTATCGCGTCACGGATATCGAAAGCAACGGCTCGGTGTTCTTTGTTGTTGCAGCGGTTTCTGCTGAAAAAATCTGGAACCTGCTGATGTCGTTCATCGAGCTGTTGGGCGATAGTCTTCAGATGGCTATTCTGAACATCAACACAGATGATGGCAAGCCGGTTGATTACATTTCCGAGGAAATGGATCGATACGCTCTTGTCAGTACGTTGCAGAACCATCGCGATCTGATCGTCAATAATGGCGCGGTCGAAATCTGCTTTTTTAAGGCGGATGTGAAACTGGAGATGCGTCTGGATTCGTGCAAGCATTTTCAAATCTTTGTGGCCGACCTTGTGCCGGTTATTGATTTGTTGCACGATTATGGATTGTCGGCAAAAGAGGATATTCGCTTTTTCCATGAAGGGCCGCATTTTACGATTTTTCCGGAGGACGGCCAGAAGGATCTCAAACTCCTGCTTGATCGTTTGACGATCGTTCAGACAAATGTCTATGATAATAATGGTAACGCGGGCTCGTGATCAATGGAGCACAGAAACAAAATTTTTCCTGTTTTTCCGGATACTATAGAGAAAATAACAAATGAGATATTTTTACGTTTCTGTGCTCTTTTGAAAAAGAGTATCGATTATCTCGATTCGCAATTATCACAGACCGCAAATCTCCTGATAAAGATCGTCCATCCGCTTTCGTCTGCCGCAAAGGCAGATGGATCGCTCACGGATCGATGTCAAATTTTTACAAAAATTGGGGGACGAGTCGGTGAAGAGGAAAAAATAGTATCACTTTACTGATTAAATGGAAAAGCCGGGAGTATCATGTTCAACTTTTCTCCAGGCGGTATAACAAAATTTACTCGTTTGTGTGTGGGACTACAAACGAAACGTGCAGAGGAGGCTCAACATGTCAATCGTGCTCAGTTCTATCGGATTAGCCGTATTATTTGTTCTCGTTACCTGGTTCGTCTGTCGAAGAGTGTGCGAACGGATGACATGGTATCACAAACTTTTTCGGATGGAATGTGAACCATGCCAAAACAATGAAAATACCGCATGACAGCAACAGTCTTTTAATCAATAGAACCATGAAAGGAGAGAGAGTGATCTTGCTCTTGTTACTCTACATTCTCATTTTTGCGGCGTTCATTTACTATTCACGCCGTGCCGTGGATAAAGCGATCCCGACAAAAGCACAGCAGGAGAAACAGAATGAACACCTGCACCGTCTGCGCCGCGACCGACTTGTTGATGATTTTGTACTGACCGGCGCCGCTATTCCGGCGTTGGAAAATAACATTGCACCAATTGAAGGTTATCGGATTTACCGGAACGCCGGTTTTTTCAAAATTAATGGCGGATGTCAGATCGTCGTGTCCGTTTCCGCCGAAAAAATGAAACAACTGGTTCTCGCGTTGATGCAGCGCATCGGCCCGGTGATGTCGTTTTCACTGGAGGATCACTATTCGGATCCCAACAGGATCATCGATTATTTGTCGTATGAGCGCGATATTTTTATTATCGAAAATATCATCGAGCGCTACTGGCGATTTTTGCAAAATAATTACGATGTCGCCATGTCGGTTTTTTCAACTGATCCCAAGGTCGAGATTGTATTGACGCAGATGAAAACTGTGCATATTCACGCGGTTGATCCAAAGCCTTTTTTATCGGCGTTGATGGACAACGGTTTGGTAGAAAAACCTGATATGCGTTTTTTTACCGAGGGCGCCTATTATGTTTACAATGATTATACCGGAACCAACATCATGCGCCAATTGACCAGGGAACTGGAAATAAACGAAACGCGTTTTTATGATAAAGTACTGGTGACACGGTGAGCCTCCGGGGCGTTACATTCGTGTGACGCCCCTTTTTCTTTGCATGTTCTTTAAATTCTTGACAATCCAGCCGCCAATTTCTATATTGGCCTGCCATGACTATCAATCGACAGATCATTTTATCCGCCTTGTTTACCGCGCTTGCCGTGGCCATGGGTTATCTTTTTATAATGGTTCCGAATGTCGAGATGATCAGCGCGACGGTGTTTATGGCCGGTGCGATTTGTGGTCCTCTATTCGGTTTATTGATTGGATTCACGGCAGAATTGATTTTTTCACTGTTTAATCCGATGGGAGCCGCGGCGCCGCCGCTGCTTGTCGCACAGGTACTCAGTTTTGCGATCATCGGTTTGGTTGGCGGACTTGTGGGCATGCCAGGGAAAAAAGTCTGGCGTCCGATGGTGATCTACGGGCTGTGCGGTTTTTTCCTCACGCTGTTGTTTGATGTGCTGACAACGCTGAGCTTTGCGGTTTTTATTGCCGGCGATGATCTAAAAAAAATCATGGCGATGTTTTCAACCGGACTTTTATTTAACATCACTCATTTGGTAACCAACACGATTATTTTCTCAACCATTGTGCCGGCTGTGCTTGTTGGCGTGAGGCGGTATCAAAATAAAGCAGATTTATAATTCAAATCCGCTTTTCATTTTCAATTTGGAAAATCTTGTGGTCATTTACACAAATAAATATATCATTTTTTTTCTATTGATTTTATCCGTGGCAGCCTTTACACAAGTTGAAACGGATTCGACAGTTGTCGATTCTATGCTCATCTCGGCGCCAGTTGATACGACGATAACGGATTCATTAGTCCAGGAAATTGCCGTCGATTCGTTAACGCATCTTGGCCCGGACAGCACGGCAACAGATTCCGTCATTCCACCACCGCCGCTTTATAATTTTCGCCAGGAACCGGATCACTTTTTAAAAGGACTCTACAACGATTCAACATTTATCATCGGATCTCGTTATGTATCCTTTGGCGATATTTTTGACTGGATGCCCGGCGGCTATCTCTATAATTTGGGCGGGGCGGGACAATTAGCTTACGGTTCCATGTTTGGCGGCCCGCCTGGTCAAATGATCCTCGAATACGACGGCTTGAATCTGAATAATCCCCTGAACGGTTTTGCGGATTTTAATCTCCTGCCGACCGAAAGTTTTGGTCATGTTGGGATTCTGCATTCATCCTACAAGCCATATGGTTATATGCCGATTGGGCAATCCTTTCATTTTAAATCTCGCACCATTGCTGATAATCCGATTCGCTCCCAGGTTGGCTATCGAACCGGCTATTATAATTACAACGACGTGGACATACGTCTCGGTGTAAAGGCGTCGCAGAAATTTTGGCTTGATGTGGGCGGTGTGATGCGCGGCTATACGGGTATTCGTGCACATGAAGCCTATTCCGGCACAAAAGTGAATGCCAGGGTGAACCGCCGCTTTGGCAGCTATTGGGTAGCCAGGTACGTAACGCTGCTCAATGTGCATGATGTTGAAAGCCCCATTTCTGGCGCGCCGCTGAATGTTTTGAACTTGAGTTATCCCAAGCGTAAAGATCGTCGGACCGATCATGCTGTCATTATTCAACATAAAAATGATTTCATTACAACATTACAATACACCAAATTTGAGGACAAACTGCGCGCCTCTGACCGAGATATATTTCAAGAACAAAACGAATCGGTTACCCTCCGCAGTACGACCGAATACAAGAGACCGTTCGGGACTTTAGAGTGGCGAAGCGGTCTGCACGCCTGGTTGACACATGCTAAAAGCAGTCATTGGGGCAAGCACAGCGAGTGGCAGACGGATGTCTACACCTCGCTCAATGGATCATTGGGGCATCAACTGTACTGGCACACAAGTCTCAAG
>CAYSNA010000047.1:0-3146 GCA_964432185.1 uncultured Cytophagia bacterium | reverse complement strand
CGAAAACTTTTCAGAACAAATTTTACCCGAGGTGAATTTGTTCTGGAGCGTTGATTCGACAACCGGTATAAGTGTATGGGCCAATCAGCTGTCTAGTTATCCGAGCGTGCTCGCGCGTTACTCCGACAGCACATTAATACAAGGCAATGAAAATTTGAGCAGCGCCGTCTATAACCAATTGGGCATCGCTGGAGAAAAACAATTTGACAGGCTGTTCTTTCATATCTCCGCTGCGCTACAGCAGCGGCACAATCACATTGCTTCTTTCTACGATGGCGCAAGCGTTTACTATACCAATATTGCGGATCACAGCACGTTTTCTTTTGATGCGCTTGTTGATTACGCTTTTCGTCCCAAATGGCGACTGCTTTTTAAAGGTAATTTGTTTTCGGATGTGAACGCCGGGCAGTTCATGTCCCAGCGTCCAAATTATTACGCCAAAACATTTTTGCAGTATCATCTTTTGGCCTTCAAGGGTGATTTAAACGCACGTTTACGAGTCGGTGCGTTTGTTCTTGGCGAACGTCAGTCTCCTGTGCCGTTTTACGCGGATTATTCCTTGAGCAGAACCACACTCAAGCCAATTGTCTACCCCTACGTTCACGCCGTGCTCTTTTATGGCGATGCGGAAATTTTCCTCTCTTACGAAAATTATATCGACGCGGATGTGCAATACGTTTACGGCTATTCCATGCCGCAGCTCTGGCTTCGTTATGGATTCATCTGGCATTTTGTTGATTGATTTTTACCAAACTTTTCATTGCATTTCAGAGTCAGGCACTTTATATTGATTCAACACATCAAGCTTTATTGTTGACAATTTGATGATGTTGCCCATATTGTTTTTGGTTCCTCGAGTCCGATTCTCAACAAAGGCGCGTGACGCGAGGATAAAAGGGAAGCCGGTGCAAGTCCGGCGCAGCCCCGCTACTGTAAGTTTGATTCCGCGATGTTTGCGGTCTAAAAAGATTCGGCCACTGATGCCACTGTTCACCACATTTGAATGGGAAGGCGGCCGGATTCGAACAAGCCAGGAGACCTGCCAGAAACAGCCTTTGAGCGACCTTCGCGGGTGAGGTGAGCTTGTCTTCTTTTTGACATTCCCCCAATGGACCACGCGTCGGTTGGGTTTTTTTATGCCCTGCCGCGTCTGCCGCTCATGTTTCCAAGTTGCTTTCTTTTATTTTGATGCGTTCTAATCGATTCAAAAGAATTCTCGCGCCAAGAGATATTATTGGTTTGTAAAAAGATAGGGAGCAATCCTTTGCGGCTTGGCTTCTTTGCGCGAGTTATATTTATAAAGGACGACACTATTAGTTTTTCTATTCAAAAAATTATAGTCTTGTGGTGGGCGAGTGCCTCACTGCTGTTCAGTCAGTCCGCCGTCAAAATCACCGGCCGCGTGGTGGATGCCGGGACCAACGAGCCGCTGCCCGGCGCGAATGTGCTGGTTCTCGGATCGGCGGTCGGCGCGGCAACCGATGCGTCCGGTCGATTTGAACTGGAGAATGTGCTCAACGGACACTATACCATCAAAGCCGCGTTCATCGGCTACAACCCGGTCGAAAACGATGTCATCGTCACGGATGGTCAGCCGGCGCAGATAAATTTTCAACTTGAGCGAAAAGTGATTGAACTGCAAGGTGTTGAGGTGACGGCTTTGGCCGGTGAAGCGCCATCCTCCGAGATCATCGTCTTTTCTCGACGCGACATTGAAAAAACGCAAGCGACTTCCGTTGGCGAGTTGTTGAAATATTGTCCCGGCGTTGAAATACACGATAACGGCGCGCAGGGCGAAAAAAAGATTTCCATTCGTGGCAGCCGATCCAATCAAGTGCTCGTGCTGCTCGATGGCGTTAAACTCAACGATGAATTGAACGGCGATGTGGACCTCTCCATGGTGCCGGTAAATGCCATCGAACGCGTCGAAGTGCACAAAGGCGGCGCCTCTGTCGAGTACGGCGGCGGCGCCATCGGCGGTCTCATCAATATCATCAGTGCGAGTTCATCGGACGAACATCTGCGTCTGGTCGCCAAGACCGGCTCATACGGATTTCAGCAGGTCGAACCATCCGTGTCCGCACAGTGGAAAAATGTCAATCTGCTCGTCTCGTTCCAATCCCAAAAATCGAATGGCGCGTATCCGTTCACCAGTGTGCAGCCGGATGATCTCTTTAATCAACAAACGCGGGTGAACGCGGATGTGTGGTCGCACAATATGTTCGGCCGTCTCGGCTACTCCTTTCAAAATCATCAGGTGGCGGTGCGTTATCAAACGTTCGAGTCCGAGCGCGGCAATCCCGGCCGCATTCACTTTCTCACGCCGTTCGCCAGGTCGTCGCTCAAGCGTGATATCTGGGGCGCGGATTATAAAGTCGCGGCAAAAAACTGGTTTTGGGACACGCAATTCACTTATGCGCGCCATTTGTCCGCGAGTTCAAATCTCAAACCATTGGAATCCGATGTGCCTTTTGGCTCCACGCCGCCTTTTCATTTTATCAACGAGCGGCGAACAACGCAGGTAAAAAACACGTTTCAACATAACACCAAAAGGTGGCTGTCGCAGCGTGTCGGCATCGAGCACAGGATGTTGCGCTTTGAGGACAGGAATCTTTTTCTTCCCGGCTCCTCCGCCATTGGGGAGGCACACGACCGTGCCTTTGCCTTTTTCTTTTCACAAGATTATCACTTTCGCTTGGCAAAATTGACGCTCAATCTTTCTCCGGCGCTTCGATTTGACCAGGCGCGCTTGCACGGCGACCGGAATTCACGAGAAGAACAGCAATGGAGCCCGCAGCTCAACACGTTTATGTCGTATGGCGGGCAGCATCAGATTTATATAAAAACCACTATCGGCCGCGCCTTTCGGATGCCGACGTTTGCCGATCTGTTTTATCAGGATTTTCGCGTGCAGGGTAAGGCTGATCTGCTGCCGGAAAAAAGTCTGAATCGGGACATTGGCCTCGGCGCGCAATTTCATGTTATGGGCGAATGGCGCCTCGACGTTACCGCGTTTCAAAACACCATCGAGGACATGATTGTCTGGCGGCTTGGCAGTTTTGAATTTTTCCGTCCTTACAACACCGATGCCGAACTTTTGGGGGAAGAATATTCGTTCTCCTGGCAAACGTTTGCCGATGTTCTCA
>CAYSNA010000046.1:0-18684 GCA_964432185.1 uncultured Cytophagia bacterium | reverse complement strand
GAATACTTTGGGATAGTGACTAAAACGCGTACTGGCCATCGGCTGTGCAGGTATGGTATGCTTTTTGATGCTTTCGCCGAACAAAATGAAATTTCTGTAAAAAATTAACTGTTAACGCTATCCAAGAGTAAATGATACTTATGCCAAAAAACAGTGTGCTATTATTGTTCTTTGTGGTTTTTTTAACGAGTTTTGCCTCGGCGCAGGATAAATCCATGGCCAGCGATTACATGCTCGGAGACGAAGAACGGCTGGAAATGGTCGTTGCCATTTGGGGTGAGGTTCGTAATCCCGGTGAACACCGCGTGCCGTACAACACCAATCTTGTTGAACTGATTTCCGTCGCCGGCGGACCAACGGACCAGGCCAAATTGAAAAAGGTGCAACTGACTCGTCAGTCGGGCGAGTGGTCGCTCAGCCCGGAAGCGCTCGATACGATCATGAAAGAATCCGACGGTGAGGAAATTCAGGACGTGGATCTGAAAAGAAGATTCGACGCCGCTTCACGCAAAATCGTCTATTATGATGTAAATAAATATTTAGGTGATCAGAAAATGTTGATGCCTCCACCGATTTTGCAGCCGGGCGATGTTGTTTATGTTCGCACAAATTCCTGGACCAATTGGCGAGATACCATTCGGGTCGTCCACGAAATTGCCTTGATCGCCAGTATCTACGCCTGGTATCTGAGATCAACCAAATGAGGATCCCGTTTTGAGTTCGCACGATAAAGAAACCTCACCGGTTCACGCGTTTCTGGATATTCTCCTCCGCCGAGGATGGTATTTGCTGATTTGTATATTGGCCGTACTGGCGCCGGTTATGTATTATAATGCCACGGCGACCAAATTTTATCAAGCCTCCACAACCATCATTTACGAACAGCCCAAACAGACGGTGGCGGCATCGCAACAACCGTATCGTTATCAGCCCATCAAAGAAACACTGCTCAATCAAATTCAGGAAATCAAGAGTCGTGCCGTGGCGCTGGAAACGGCGCGAGCGCTGCCGGACTGGGTGCGCGAGGCTTTGCCCGTGCCGGATAGTCCGCCACCGGATTTTGATATCGACGCCTTTCATGCAGCCATCATAAAAAGTAATGTGGAAGCCGTACCCGTGGCTGAATCGGATGTGATTCAGATTCGCGTCAAGGCGGCGGACGATCCATACATTGCCATGACCATTGCCAACACCCTCAGTGAGGTGTTGCAGGATCGTAATCTGCGCATTCGTCGCGAGGGTGTGAGCGATATGCGCGTTTTTATTGAAGAACAATTGTTGTCGTACAAGCGCAAACTGGACGAAGCCGAGGCGGCGCTGCGTACTTTCAAGGTCAATAATCGAGTCACCTCGCTCGATAAAGAAGTTGAAGAACAACTGCAGCTGTCAAAAAATATCGAGCTGATGTACCAGGAAGCCCGCAACGAGCGCGAACGCACGGAAAAAATGCTCGAGTCGATCAATACGCAGATTTATGAACGGCAGAAAAATCTCGTGCCCTCCATTGCCAACGTGTCGAACCAGATCATTCAGCAACTCAAATCGCAGTTGACGAAATTACAGGACAGCTATATCCGCTTGCAGCTCCAGGGTGTGCCGGAAAATAATTCCAAGATGGTTGAAATCAAAAATGACATGGGCCGTGTGCGGCAAAGTTTGGCCGAGGAAGCGCGTAAAATTGCCGAGCAGGAAAATCTCGTCGATCCCGTGTCGCAAATGGCCCGGCTGTATGAACAACGCGTAGAACTCGATCTCAAGTTGCAAATGTTGCGTTCCCAGGAACAGTCGCTCGCCGCATCTTTAAAAGATTATGAAGAATCACTCCGTCGATTACCGAACAAGGAATTTGAGCTGGCGCGATTGACGCGCGACCGAGAACTGGCGTACAATCTCTACAATATGCTTTCGGAACGTCGCGAAGAGGCGCGCATCAGCGAGGCCGAAAAAGTCGGCGACATGCGCATTATTGACCGGGCGCAACTGCCGAAAAAGCCGATTCTGCCGCGCAAGGAATTGAATCTGGCTATCGGCTTGATGTTGGGTTTGACCATTGGTTTGGGCTTGACATTTTTTCTCGAATCGCTTGATACCTCTTTGAAAACGCCGGACGATATTGAACGAAAAACCGGATTGACGATTCTCGGTTCCATTCCCAAAATTCGCAACGTCAACAATGTGCCGGCCGGCCCGGATGGCGCGCGCGGCAATCCGGCCATTTTGGTAACGCATACCATGCCGTCATCTCCGGCGTCCGAGGCCTATCGGACGTTGCGCACCAATTTGCAATTTTCCAATTTATCGCAAAAATTTCGGTCCATCATGTTGACCAGTTCCGGACCGCGTGAGGGCAAATCCACAACATCGGCCAATTTGGCGGTTGCCACAGCGCAGATGGGATTGCGTACGCTGCTGATCGATGCCGACTTGCGCCGACCAACGTTGCACAAAATATTTAATCTGAATCGGGAACCGGGATTGTCCGATATTCTATCCCACTATTATGATTCCGGTCACAC
Organism: uncultured Cytophagia bacterium; assembly: GCA_964432185.1. GTDB lineage: Bacteria > Zhuqueibacterota > Zhuqueibacteria > Residuimicrobiales > Krinioviventaceae > Kriniovivens. The sequence continues at coordinate 16,168 of CAYSNA010000046.1, read as the reverse complement.
GGATTTGAAACTTCGCAGCAGCCGTCGCGAGACCGAAGAGGATATGGATTTGTCAGGCAGTGATCATCAGACTTCCATCCGCGCCAAAAGGGCGATTGAACAAATGGCGGCTCTTGATTTGTCGGTAAATGCGGCCATTCACAAAACGCGCATCGAACGACTGGATTTATTGACGTGCGGTGTACTGCCGCCGAATCCCGCTGAAATTTTGGCCAGCGAAACGATGAAAGATTTGTTGGCGCTGCTGAAAGAGAAATACGAATTTGTCGTCGTTGATGCGCCGCCGGTGATTGCCGTGACCGATGCGGCCGTCCTGGCGCCACAGGTTGACGGCACACTGCTTGTCATCGAATCGGCCCGCAACGACCGCGAAATAATACTAAAAGCCAAAGGATTGCTCGACCGCGTGAATGTAAACGTGCTCGGCGCTGTTTTAAATAATGTTAGAGAACGAAATCTTTACGGCGATTATGATTATTACTATACCTATTATTCGACTGATTCGAAACGTAAAAAGAGGAGCAAGTTCCGCAAGTAACAGAATAGACGCTCGCATCTGTTGAAGCCCACTCAGCGAGTGGCTCAAAAGTTGCAATTCCAAAATGGTTCCACGGCTGCAGGAACACATGGCGCCTCGCTCCTTCTCTTTGAGTTTGATGCGAAATCCTGAGCTGTGGTTTTTTTTTAAAGAATGTAGTTTTATTTGCAAAGCAATTATGACAACTCTGAAACGCAAAGCTTTTGATAATGTGACGCGAGTGTTGGATATTCTGGTGATGCTCATCTCGTTCACCTTTTCGCTCTATCTTCACGCACCGGAAGAAATTCCCACGGATTTTTTTGGATTTTTTTCCTATAAATTTTCATTGATGAATTTTATCGCGCTGGCCATTGTGGTGTGGGGATGGCTCTATCTGTTTTCGCGTTTCGGTTTGTATGATTCCCGGCGTTTTACCGGTATTCTCGTCGAATGGTTTGATATCGTCAAAGCGGTCACTCTCGGCAGTATGCTCGTCGGCGCCGTGAGTGTGGCGCTGGGTCGCGGCCACGTCAATCAGTATGTGTTGATCACCTTTTGGTTGTCCTGTACCTTGTTCACCATCATTGAACGCTGGCTGCATCGCCAGTACGTCATTCATTTGCGATCGGCCGGACGCAATTTGCGCCATGTGTTATTTGTCGGCAGTAATCCGCGCGCCATCGATCTGGCTCAAAAAGTGTTGAGCCGCCAGGAGTTTGGCTACCGTCTGCTCGGTTTTGTCGATGATGAAATACATAGCGCCTCCTCATCCGGACCCCGAGCAAAAATTGTCTCTTCCATCGCCGAGCTGCCCGGTTATCTTGAAACTCACATTGTTGATGAAATTTATATCGTCCTGCCCATCAAAAAATATTATGAAGAAATCCGCAGCATCATCACGTTATGTCAGGATATCGGCATCATTTGTCGGGTGCCGTCCAACTGGTTTGAAATTCAAACGCTGAAAACCGCATCGTTTGAATTGGAGGATGAGCCGATCCTGTCGGTTTATACGGGCTCCGCGCATCAGCTGGAATACATGTGGTTGAAGCGTTTGATTGATATTGTTTTTTCCACTGTTGCGCTTTTGCTTTTATCGCCGTTTTTCATTATCATTGGACTGTTGATTCGATTCACCTCAAACGGATCGATTTTTTTTAAACAGGAACGCATCGGATACAACAGGCGCAAATTTAATATGATCAAGTTTCGAACCATGGTCTCCGGTGCTGAGGAAATGCAGTTTGAGCTGGAACATCTGAATGAAGCCGATGGTCCGGCGTTCAAAATCAAGGATGATCCGCGCATCACAAAAATTGGCCGATGGCTTCGCCGGACGAGCTTGGATGAACTGCCGCAACTCTTTAATGTACTTCTTGGCGATATGAGCCTGGTCGGTCCGCGGCCGCTGCCGGTCCGCGATGTCGCGGGCATTGAGCAGCGCTGGCAAAAACGCCGTTTCAGCATGCGTCCCGGCTTGACCTGTCTGTGGCAAATCGGCGGCCGCAACCAAATGCGCTTTGAAGACTGGATGAAACTCGATTTGGAATATATTGATCGCTGGTCCATTCCATTGGATTTTTATATTATTGCTAAAACAATTCCTGTCATCTTGAGAGGTACGGGGCATTAACTGTGAATCCGGAACGGATCACAATAATTGGCATCACAAGGAATTGTCATCATGATGGTATCCGTCGTCATGCCCTGCTTGAATGAGCACGAAACGCTGGGCATCTGTATCAAAAAAGCGAGAGCGACACTCGATTCGCTCGACATCCATGGCGAAATTGTCGTGGCCGACAACGGCTCAACTGACGGCTCACCGCAGATTGCCGAATCGCTTGGCGCTCGTGTGGTGCACGAACCGGAACGCGGCTACGGGAATGCGTATCGCGCCGGCATCGCCGCGGCACAAGGGGACTATATCATTATCGGCGATTCGGACGATTCGTACGATTTTCGCGATATAGGCCGATTTTACCAAAAACTCAAAGAGGGCCATGACATGGTCATGGGCACCCGTCTCAAAGGCAGCATCGACAAGGGCGCGATGCCGTGGCTGCATCGCTACATCGGCAATCCGGTGCTCACTGGTATTCTCAATGTCTTTTTTAAATCCGGCATAAGCGATGCCCATTGCGGCATGCGCGCGTTCACCAAATCAGCCTACGAAAAAATGGAACTGCAAACGGCCGGTATGGAATTCGCCTCCGAAATGGTCATCAAGGCGGCCATGCTCCATCTGGACGTCGCTGAAATTCCCATCACCCTGCACAAGGATGGCCGCAGCGGCGCACCGCATCTGCGTTCGTTCCGCGACGGCTGGCGCCATCTTCGATTTATGCTGCTGCACAGCCCGTCCTATCTTTACATGTGGCCCGGATTTTTTATGTTCGGTTTGGGCATGTTGACCATGCTCGCCATCCTGTTTCAGTCCGTGCATTTTGGCGGCCGTCTTGCGGATTTGCACGTGATGGTGTTCGGCAGCTTGTTGTCCATTTTGGGTTTGCAAACCATCGCCCTCGGCATCTACGCCCGCATCTACGCGGTGACCCACAATTTTATCCCGCAGGGCCAGTTCCTCAATAAAATGTTTAAAATTTTTAATCTCGAACGCGGCCTGGCGCTTGGCGCGGTTGTTTTTCTCGTTGGCTTTGTGCTGGGTGTTTTTATCTTTATAAAGTGGCTGCAAAGCCATTTTGGCCCGGTGAATGAGCTGCGGTTTGCCATGTTCGCTTCGACTTTGATGATCTTTGGCACGCAAATTCTGTTTTCATCGTTTTTCCTCAGTATGCTCGGCATTGAACGGAAAAAGTCCGCTTAGAATTCAAATGGAGTTGGTTAAAAAATATGATTATTGTTGGTTTAAATGACGTCGCCGGCTCGCACCATAACAGCAGCGTCGCTTTGGTTAAAGATGGCCGGGTTGTCTTTGGCGCGTCCGAGGAACGTTTTTCCCGTATTAAATTTGATATGAATTTTCCCCAACAGGCTCTGAATGCCGCTTTGGCATTCGATAACCTGTCGCTAAAGGACGTGGATTATTTTGCCGTCGGCTATCCGCCGTCATCCTTTTATGCTGATTTGTTTGATCGCAGATTCTGGGATTTGCCTCGCTCTGTCCTTGGCCTCGTCGGGTACAATTTTCTCGGCATGTTGAAATATCTCGCGCCGAATTTCAAAAAGATGTACAAAACCGCCGTCTACAAAAACGGTTTGAAAAATATTGGCGTACCGGATGAAAAAATCGTTTTTATCGATCATCACCTGTCGCACGCCTCCAGCGCATATCGCTGCAGCGGATTTGACGACTGCCTCACCATCAGCATGGACGGTTTTGGCCCGAACGGCTCGGGTAAAAATATTGCCGGGCAGGTGTATAAATCTTCCGGCGGTGAATTGGAGCTGCTGGAAGAAATTCCGCTTTACGCCACGGCGCTGTGGTATTCTGCTTTTACTGTGTGCCTCGGTTTGAAATATATGGACGGCGAAGGCAAAACCATGGGACTGGCCGCCTACGGCGATCCCGATGTCTGTTATGAGAACATCAAAGACATGGTGTTTGAATATGAAAACGGCACGTGGAAGGGCTACCCCTATTGGGTTGATTACATTATGGTGCCGCGCGATGAGGTGCTGATGAACACCGTCTCCGGCCGCAAGATTATGCGGCTGATCGACAAGCACAGCAAGGAAAATGTCGCCGCCGCCGCGCAACGATTATTGGAAGAGCGCATTCTCGGATTCATCGAGCAGATTCATCAAAAGTATGAATTCAACAAAGTGGCGCTTGCCGGCGGCACGTTTTTAAATGTCAAAGTCAACAAGCTCATTCGCGAGCTGCCGTTTGTCGATGAGGTGTTTGTTCACCCGCATGCCAGCGACGGCGGGACGGCCATCGGCGCGGCTCTGCAGCTTTATCATGAAAAGACCGGCGAACCGACAATTTATAAAATGATGGACTCGAACCTCGGTGTTGAATATTCTGATGAACAGATCGAAGCCGAGCTTTTAACGTTCCAGGATGAAGTCGACTGGGAAAAACTCGATGGCCAACTGCCGAAATATGTGGCCGATGCTCTGATTGACGGCAAAGTTGTCGGCTGGTTTCAGGGCCGCGAGGAATGGGGGCCGCGCGCTCTCGGCCGCCGCAGCGTGCTGGCTGATCCGCGTCATCCCGAGACGCGCGATAAAATCAATAGCCAGATGAAAAACCGTGACTGGTTCATGCCATTCGCCCCAAGCTGTCTCGAAGATAAAGGCCATTCCCATTTCAAAAATTTCTGCCCCACGCCGTTCATGACCCTGGCTTTTGATGTGGTTGACGGCAAAGAGGGCGATATCGCCTCGGCCATCCACGTCGACAATACGGCGCGCGTACACAGCGTCACGCCGGAAAACGCCACCTATTATCAAACCATTTCGCATTTTTACGAGCAAACCGGCGTGCCGGTGATTTTGAATACCAGTTTCAATCGCCATGGCCTGCCGATTGTGCACCGTCCGAAAGAGGCGATTGAGCATCTGCTCTGGGGGTGTGTGCACGAGCTGGCCATTGGCAGTTATATTGTTCGGAAGCGCGATGGTCGCTAAGCCGCGCCGAAAAAATGACGTGTTGTTTGTGCTCAAGGTCCCGCCCCCGTACGGCGGCGGCGAGATTGAGCATCAGCACATTTTTTTTCAACTCCGGGAAGAGTTCGCCTCGGTGCTGTTTTCGCGAAAAACGCACAACAAAGCCAAACAGGGGCGATTGTTATTGTCGAATTTCCTCTTTGGTCTGTACATGATTGTGCGCGTCTGGGGCGAATGTCTGATTCGGCGTCCCAAAGTGGTTTTTATGTGGCTGCCGAAGGATTTGCCCGGTTTTCTTCGCACCATGTTTCTCGTTCGTTCGCTGCGGTTGTTCGGCATCAAGGTGATTGGCGATTTGCACGGCATGGGATTCGGTTTTTTGCAAAAACGTATGACGCGGTGGGCGTTTCGACGCGACATTAATAATTTTTATGCGATTCGTGTATTGAGCCTCTCCATTGGCGAGCGGTTGCGGGATTTCGGTTTCAAAAACAAGGTGGCGATCATCGACAATGGTGTGTCGGCGCCGGTTTTTCAAAAGCGTAAAAAAGCGATGATTCGCCAGCCGATCCAGTTGCTCTATCTCGGCGCCATCTCGGAATCCAAAGGATTCTATCGCGTCCTGGAATTGATGAGAGAGTTATATCGGCTGAATATTCACTTTTCTTTAAATGTAGTTGGCGAATGGACCAGCAGCGCCTTTCGTCAGGAGGCGTTCGATTACATTGCAGAAAAACGGCTGATGCCATATATTCAATTTCTTGGTCTCAAACTGGATGAGGAGAAATGGCGCATCATCAAATCGAGCCATCTGTTGCTGCATTTTACCGATTGGGACGGCCAGCCGTTGACGATCATCGAGGCGATGGCCATGGGAGTGCCGACTATTGCCACTCCGGTCGGCGCGATTCCGGAAATGATCGAGCACAATGTTGACGGTTTTCTCATCGATCGAGTGGATCAAAGCATTGCCATCATGTCGGAACTGTTGACGAATCGGTTGGATTACGATGCCCTTTCGCTAACTGCCCGCCGAACCTATGAACGTCGTTTTACCGTTGAAATGTATGCGGAAAAAATTAGAAAACTTGTGACGGTGGATTAAATGCTTCAGGTGATTCAGTATCAAAAAACAGGCGACATGAGCATTGAGGACTTGCCGGCGCCGGTGTTGCGCCAGGGTGGCGTTCTTGTGCGAAATTATTTTTCTCTGGTGAGCGCCGGAACCGAACGCACGTCGGTGGAAACCGCGCAGGCGAGTTTGCTCGGTAAAGCGAAAAAGCGGCCGGATCTGGTCAGGCAGGTTTTTGATAATGTAAAACGCGAAGGTGTGCTGGCGACCTGGGACAAGGTAAAAACCCGTCTGGAGAATTATGCCCAGCTCGGTTACAGTTCCGCCGGTGTGGTGATTGAATCCTCGACGCCGGACTTGAAACCCGGCGATCGTGTGGCCTGCGCCGGCGCCGGTTACGCTTCGCACGCCGAAATCGTTTTTGTGCCGAAAAATTTGGTGGCAAGAATTCCGGATGCCGTTGGATTTGATGAGGCGGCGTTTACGACCCTTGGCGCCATTGCCATGCAGGGCGTTCGCCAGGCTGATGTGCGCATCGGCGAGACCGTCGCGGTTATTGGGCTGGGACTGCTTGGGTTGATCACCGTGCAAATCCTCAAAGCAAACGGCTGCCGCGTTGTTGGACTTGATATTTCGGATACGCATTTTGACCAGGCGAAAAAACTCGGCTGCGATGCCTGCTACAAAAGTTCGCCGGAATCGCTGCCGGCCATCGCCTCCTTTACGCGCGGCTACGGCACCGATGCCGTCATTATCACCGCCGCGACGACGTCCAGTCAACCGGTCGAATTGGCTATCACCATGGCGCGTAAAAAATCATCCGTTGTGGTCGTTGGCGCCGTCGGTATGACCATCCCGCGGAGCCCGTTTTATGAAAAGGAGATAAATTTCCGCATCTCCTGCTCTTACGGTCCCGGGCGTTATGAACACGATTATGAAGAGTTTGGGCACGATTTTCCCATCGGCTATGTGCGCTGGACGGAGAACCGCAACATGCAGGCCGTGCTTGATCTCATCGATATGAAAAAAATCGACGTCATCTCTTTAATCACACATCGGTTTCCAATCAAGGAGGCGCTGGAGGCATACGATCTCATCACCGGTAAACGGCATGAGCCGTATCTCGGCCTGTTGATTCAATATCCGCACACCACAGAGGCGCCGGCGACACGGATTCAGATCAATCCACCGATTGGGAAAGAAAAATTAAAAATCAGTTTCATCGGCGCCGGAAATTTTGCGCAATCCTATCTTTTGCCGCCATTAAAAGAGTGCGACGTGACGTTACAAAACGTGCTCACCGGCAGTCCGGTGCATGCGAAATCCGTGGCGCAGAAATTTGCTTTTTCGGCGTGCACAAGTTCGGCGGATGAACTTTTTGCCGACAGCGATGTCGTGTTCATTACCACGCGGCACGATTCGCACGCCGATTATGTCAAGCAGGCGCTGCTTGCCGGCTGTCACGTGTTTGTCGAAAAACCGCTTGCTGTCAATATGGATGATCTTGCGGAGATTCGAGACCTCTATGAAAAAACGGCGGCTCCGGCGGGACAACAATTGATGGTCGGTTTTAACCGACGCTACTCGAAACCGTTTCGCGATATTAAGGATTTTTTTCGGGATGTGAACGAACCGCTGGTCATCACCTATCGCGTCAATGCCGGATTTTTGCCCAAAGACCACTGGACGCAACATCCCGGGCAGGGCGGACGAATTGTTGGCGAGGGCTGTCATTTTGTTGATTGTATGTCGTTCCTCACCGATTCCCGGCCGGTGACGGTTTATGCCGAGAGCATTTCGTCGCACAACGCGCACGTGACCGATGCGGATAACGTGACCATCACCTTAAAATATGCGGATGGTTCCATTGGTGCGCTGATCTATCTGGCCAACGGAGATAAAAGCGTGGCCAAGGAATATTGCGAAGTGTCCGGCGGCGGCCGCACCGCCATTATGAATAATTTCCGCGACGTGTTCTTGTTCAACAACGGCAAAAAAATGCCCAAAAAATATAACGGCGATAAAGGCCATGCGGCTGAAGTGAACGCTTTTATCAACAGACTGACCGGCGGCGACGAGCCGATTATTCCTTTTGCTTCTCTGATGGATACGACGCTCGTCACGCTCCGGGCCGTGCAATCGCTCGAACAAAAAGTGCCGCTGGCCGTAACCTTTTAACGGAAAAACCATGCTCGATGTGACGGTGTGCGTTGTCGTCTACAACGCCATTGAAAATATTCAGCAATGCCTTGATTCCTTGATGGCGCAGGACTATCCGACGCATCATATGGAGTTGTTGTTCATTGATAATAACTCGACCGACGGTACCAAAGAGCTGTTGCAGTATTATGATGAACATTATGCGCATGTGCGCACTGTCATCAATCCGGTGCGCGGCATTGCCGGCAGCCGCAATCTCGGCCTCAAACGGGCGCGATTTGATTATATCGCGTTCACCGATTCCGATTGTGTGGCGCCGTCACACTGGCTGTCAACGCTTGTGGCCGGATTTGAAAAATATGTCCGGGAGGAACCAAACCTCGCGGCCGTTGGCGGTTCCAACGTGCCGCCCCGGGATGGCGGGCTGTTTTACAACACGCTCGATATCATGCTCAATACCTATCTCGGCAGTCACAGTTCCGTGCAGGGCCGCCGTTTTGAACGCGATCGATATGTTCCACACATACCCACAGTCAACATTTTGTATCATAAACCAACAGTTTTAAATGCCGGTGGATTTGACGTCACCTTTGGCAATATTGGTGAGGACCAGGACTTGAGTTTTCGTTTGCAAAAACTCGGACACCCGCTGGTCTATCTGACAGAGTGCGACGTGGTGCATAAAATGCGCCCCACCTGGAAGGCCTGGCTAAGAAACATGTTCACCTATGGCAAAGGCCGCATGTGGCTGATGCGAAAACATACTGATAAAATTGACCTTATACTTCTCGGCCCGCTGCTGCTGACGTTATCAATGATCGCGCCTTTTTTTGCTTTTGTAAATCCGATATTTCTGGCGCCGCTCCTGTACGTTCCCGTTGTTTTGATTATCAGTTTGAGTGAAGCCGCTCGCGTCCGAAAACCGCTTTATGCGCCGCTGCTTTTTGCCCTCTATGCTGGCACTCATTTTGCCTATGGTTTTGGTGAATTAATCGGTCTTGTGAAAAACAGAGAATTTTCCCGCCTCGAGACCAGTCAATCGCTCGTGGTCAAGGCGAAAAATCATTGAGGTTCATGCGGACTTGATCAACTATATCAAAAAACATATTCTTCCCAGCCGGACAAAAACGTTATTGACCGTGCTGCTTTTTTCATTCATCATCAGGTTGGGATTTGTCTTGATCCTGAAACCGGATGGTTTTTATTTCAGTGATACGCGCCATTACGATAGCGCCGCGCTGCATTTGCTGGCCGGCGACGGTTTTGGCGAGAAATATAATCGGTCGCCCGTTTATCCGATTTACATGGCGCTCATTTACGCCGTGTTCGGCCACAGCTTTGTTGCCGTGCGATTTGTCGAAACGCTGCTCGGTGTGTTTCTCATCTGGCTGATTTATCACATTGCCCGAAAAACGTTCAATGATAAAATCGCCATGCTCAGCGCTTTTATTGCTTCACTCTTTCCGCATTTTATTTTGTTGACCGGTTTGCTCTATTCTACCAATCTGTTTACGGTCTTTTTGGCGGCCAGCGCCTATTTTATGATCAAATCCGAAGAACGGGATTTTGCCCGTTACATCATTTTGAGCGGCTTGTGCGCCGGGCTCGCCACATTGACCATTCCCGCCATGTTTTTCATCTTGCCGTTCTGGTTGTTGTGGTTGATGGTGCGAACGCAGCGAACGGCACAGTTCAACTTTATCAAAACTATCGTTTTTTTGGCCGTTATCGTTTTTACTCTGGCGCCGTGGACGATTCGCAATTACCAAAAGTACGACCGCCTGACGCTGGTTCGTCCGGTACCGCACACGGCGTTTCCGAATCTCGATGATCTGGAGGCGCAAAAAAAACGCATTGACAGCGGTTTTTCGGATACAACCGATTATCTCAAAGCACATCCCACTGGATCGGATGAGGACAAAATTGGCAATATCATTGGCAATTATCTGAAACATCCGGTGCAGTCGGCCAAATACATGCTGTCGGAGATGGGCCACTTTTGGGCGCTCTACCCGGATCGGCTCGACACGCCGTCGCGTGACTATCAGCAAAAAATTCAAGCCAAAGATCAACGGCTTGTGAGTTTGAAAGGTTTGCTCTGGGATGTTGCCGTGTATACCAGCATCACCATCATGCTACCGGTTTTTCTCTTCGCTATATTCGGACTCGTATCCTCGCGACCGGTTGAACGCTCCAAGCTACTCCTGGTCCTCACCGTGCTGGCCATGTCCATTGGCTATTCGCTCATCTATGCCGAAGTGCGCTATCGAATACCGATCGAGCCCTATGTTGTCATTTTTATGGCGGCCGGCATTGTTAATCTGCTTGAAGGTTTGCGCTCCATAAAAATCAAGCGGCAACTCAAAAAGCAGCAGCGCGAGCTGGAACGGCATGCCTTGCCGTTTCAACCCAACTGGGGCAATAATCTTCCCCGAACCGAGGATATGAAATAACATTCTATGCCCTCTCTCTACCAAAATACAAAGTCGATCCATTTTATCTTTTTTCTGGTGATTGGCGCGTTTGTCGGTTTTGCCGTATCTTTTGTCGCTGATATGCCGAACAAGGCGCTGTTCGTCGTGGCGGCCGGTTTGGCTTTGCCGTTTGCCACTTTTTTGATTAAAGATGTGCGCCGCTTTTTACTCGGCGCGGCCATTTTTACCATCCCCATTCATCTTGATGTCAATTTTATGCACATGTTCGAACGGCAGGCGGGCGCCTCAACCGCGGGAATTTCCATAACCGATGTTTTGGTGTTCGGGCTGTTGTTCATCTGGCTGATTGAAATCGCGTCCGAAGATCGACCGTACGCCGTCTTTTTTGCCCGCCTCAGCGTGCCGGCTATTTTATACATTGAAGCAGCCGCATTGTCCATGCTGTGGGCGCCGCGACTCGACCTGGCCTTTATGGAAGTCTTTCGCATGATCAAAGTTTTTTTGCTCTTTTTGATCGTGTTGAATCACATCCGTGATGAGCGGGATCTGCGCCTGGCCATGTGGGCGTTGATTGGAACCGTGGCGCTGGAGAGTGTCATCGCCGGCCTGCAAATTATAAAAGGCGGCCGCCTGGGACTGGATTTTCTTGGCGAAGCGCCGCCCGATCCCGATGGTGACTCGTCCCTCTGGCGCGTGATGGGCACGCTCGGCCATCCGAATAAATTGGCGACCTATATCGAGTCGCTGCTGCTGTTATCCGTCGGCGCCTTTTTGATTGAAGTTAAAAAATGGAAAAAGCTGCTCAGTCTGGCTATCCTCGGCCTCGGACTTGTCACCTTGATCATGACCGGGTCGCGCGGCGCCTGGATCGGCTTTATGGTGGCTTTTGTCGTTTTCATTTTTTTCGCGCTGCGCAATAAGCACATCGACATGAGAGCGATCATCAAACCGGCTATTGCCGCGGTGCTGTTGATGGTGATCGTCGGCATCGCCTTTTCCGGCATGCTCACCGAGCGAATTTTTGGCGATGATTACGGATCCGCCGAAAGCCGCATCCCCATGTTTCAGATCGCCATTAACATTATTTCGGCGCATCCGCTTGGCGGCGTTGGCATCAACAATTACCAGGTGAATATGCGCGAATACAACGACTCGGTGCGGGCGATGCGTTACACCACCATCCCGCGGCCGGTGCACAACATGTATCTCCTTGTCGCCGGAGAAACCGGTTTTATCGGCTTTGCCGCCATGATGTCAATGCTCATATTATTTGTGCTGACGTTGATCAAAGCCGCATCATCGGCTAATCCGTTATATGCCATGGTGTCGATTTGCATTCTCGGCGGTCTGGCAGCGTTTTGTGTGCACGGCTTGGTCGATAAACATCCCCCTGGCGGTTATGCGCCTTATTACGCGATGATGGCCGTTGGCGCCGCCGCCTTTCTGCTCGATCGACAACATCGTCGTTCACACCCGTCTTGAGTCCGAGATTTTTATGCTGAAAAATATGCTATTGAATATTGGGGGCGTGTCGTTCGTCTTTGGATTAATTATGGTGCTGGCCGCACTATCGTCAATTTTTCTCGGTCGAACCTTGACGGCGGAAGAATTCGGCGAGTTTGCACTCATGCGCACGCTTGTGCTGTTCATCGCGCCCCTGGCCGTCTGGGGCCAGGATGTCGCTGCGGCGCGATTCTTTGCTCGCCACAATGCGACAGATTACAAATGGTCGCACGCCCTTCGAACGGTTCTTGCTTTCGGTTCAATTTTGGTGGCGTGCGGCGTGCTCGTCGCGGCGTTCATCTACAAACTATCATGGCCCAAATTGCTCGCGCTGACCGCTGCTTCCATTGCTTATGTCGCGACCCTGTTTTTATCCAATTTGATTCGCGGCAACCGGCGCTATCGTCCCGCCATCCTGATGTTGAATGGCTTTCGCGGTGCATTTTTTCTCATTGTTTTGATGTTATATTTTAGTAAAAGCGCCACGGCACCGATCGCCGTTCTGTCGTATTACGGTGTTATTTTCGTTTTTTCGATGATTAATTTGTATTACGTTTTTAAAACCGTGCCGCAAGGGCAGCTTTCCGTTCCCAAAGAAATGCACACCACCGGATTGCTGCTGATGGGCAGCCAGGCGTCGGTCACGCTCATCGGTTCGCTCGATAGTCTGTTCATTCCGGGATTACTTGACCTGGCCTCGCTGGCGGTATATCAGGCCGCCGTGGTGCCGTCGCAGATATTCAACATCATCGGTCGCGCCGGAAAATACGTATGGGTGCCGGAGTTCGGACGACCGGGCGCCATCAAAATGAAAAAGATGTCGATTCTCGTGTCGATTGCCGGATTCGTTTTGCTCCTCGGCATGTTGGTTTTTGCCAAACCCATCCTGCACCTGTTGTTTGATGGCAAGTACGATCACGGCGCCGATATCCTGCGAATTTTAGCGGTGGCGGGAACAATTCGGCTGTTTTATAATCTTGGTTCCAGTATCATCATTGGTAAACTGGAAAAAGACGCGCTCGTCTATCACCTGGTGGTCAATGGAGTGATGGTCCTCGCCGAAATCGGCTTGCTCTTTCTTTTCATAAATAATTACGGCGTGATTGGCGCGGCGCTGTCAATTTTATGCGTGACGCTGTTGCGCACGCTGGCAAGTTTTGCCATCGTTTTCAAATTCAGGCATCAATTGGTGAGCACACCATGAAAAATCAACTAAATATGCTTTACCTTTCAAACGAACGTTTTCCGGCAACCCTGGCGTGCACCATTCAGCAGATGGTCATGTGCGAGGCGTTCGCCACAGCCGGCGCTCGCGTACAGCTTGTGGCGCCCACATATGGCGATATGCCGCCGACAACGCCGCAGCAGATTTACAATTTTTACGGCGTTCGATCAAATTTTCAAATCAAACGCCTGCCGTCGCTGCTGCATCTCAGCAAACCGCTGGTGGATGGCAAAAAGCATGTCAAAATACCCATGATCGGCGGCCTCTCCGTGCTCGTCGCTACATGGCTTTGGGGCATCAAATTAGCCGTTACCGGTCGGCTCAAAAATAGAACGGTGATTTATTCCCGCAACGTCAACGGCGCCTATGTGTTTTTACTGTTGAAGCGCTGGTTGTTTCGACATAAAAATCTTTCGATTTATTTTGAAGTGCATTCGCTCGACCAGCAATATCCGCAGAGATTTTTTCATAAACTTTTACGCGAAAGCGATGGCTTGATCTGTATTACAAAAGCATTAAAAGAGGCACTGATTCAAAAATACGAGATTTCTCCGGAGAAAATTCTTGTCGCTCCCGATGGCGTGAGGGAGCGTTTACTTGTCGCGCGTCCCATGTCGAAAAAAGAAGCGCGCGCGCAACTCAATATGCGCGTCAATAAAGTTGTTCTCTACACCGGTCAACTTTTGCCGGGAAAAGGCGCTGATGTTTTTGTTGATGCCGCGCAATATTTTACCAGTGATGTGAGTTTTATTCTTGTCGGCGGTCACGGCGATTATTGGGAACAGATGCAGCGTCGCGTCAAGGAAGAGAAATTGGCTAATGTCAAGCTCACCGGCTTTGTGCCGCCGGCGCAGGTGTCGATTTATCAGAGCGCCGCGGATGTTTTGGTGTTGCCGGCAACAGCCGATCACGAGATCAGTTCATATACATCGCCGCTTAAACTGTTTGAATACATGGCATCCGGGCGGCCGATTGTGGCGAGCGATCTGCCGGTTTTGCAAGAAATTTTGCGCGATGGAGACAATGCGCTGTTGTTCAAGGAACGTCAAGCTGAAGATTTGGCCGAAAAAATCAGCGCTCTGTTGATGGATGAGGAACGCGCTGAAAAATTATCCAAATGCGCGCGGGACGACGTGCAGGACTTGAGTTGGGAAAAACGGGCGGGACGAATTCTTGAATTTATTCAAGGTGGAGTGGTATGATTCTGAAAAAGAAAAGAAATCCAAATATTTTAGTCATTTCCATCGACAGCCTGCGGGCGGATCATCTGTCCCTGTATGGCTATGCCAGGGAAACCAGCCCCAATTTGACCGAGCTGTCGTTTGACGGTATCGTCTTTGAAAATGCTTTTACCGCTGCCAACTGGACCGGCGCGTCCATCGCTTCCATTTTAACCGGGCTTTATCCGACCTGTCACGGCTACACGCACAAACGCTATTATTTGGACAACGGCGAAGATTCTATCGCCTCCATTCTCAAAGACAACGGCTATTCGACCATCTGTTTTTCCAACAACATGTACCTGAGCGACAAAGCCGGTCTGGATGCCGGATTTGATAAATTCCTTTACCGCGGTGCGCCGCAACAAAGTGAAAACGAAACCTCAACGGGCACTGAAAAACAGGCCTGGCTGGAGCGATTAAAAGCGCTGCCCAGTAAACGCACAAAAAATCTGTTAAAAAATGTTGTTGATGCATTTGACCACGGTAAAGCGCTGACGCGCGATGACGGCGCCTGTGCCACCGAAATTGCTTTTCAACGCTGGAGCGTCGGCCGTGATTCGAGCAAACCGTTTTTCGCTTATATTCATTATCAGGAACCGCATTCGATCTATTTTGCGCCTTATCCCTATCGACGGCGATTTTTTTCCGGCTCCTGGTGGGAGGAAGGCAATTATCTGGATTTCGATCACGTGCGTTATTTTGCCGGCAAAAAGGGATTTACCGAAACACACGTCAACCATTATCGCGAACTCTACGATGCCGAAATTTGTTATCTCGATTGGCGGCTCGGTCGGCTGTTCGACTATCTGAAAAAGCAACATCTCTATGAAGATACCGTGATTTTTGTCACAGCCGATCATGGCGAGATGTTTGGTGAAAATGAATTTTTCTGGCATGCGTTCTGTCTTTACGATCCTCTCATTCGTGTACCGCTGTTGGTGCGTTACCCCGAGTGGTTTGAAAAAGACAAGCGTTCGTCCGAGATCGTGCAAACGATCGATATCGTGCCGACGCTGCTGCAGGGATTAAATATCGACTGGCGTCATCAACACAAAAAGCAGGGACAATCGTTTCTCAACGGCTCGCGGCGTACGGCGGCACTGGTCGAAACCTACAATCCCGAGCCGATGATCGACCGCTGGCTTGAACGCCATGACGATCTGGTCAAGGCTGATTTTTCGCATTATTGTCGCGACCTCTTTGCTTATCGCAAACTCGATGGCAAGTTGATTAAAACATCGGATAATCGACACGAATTTTATGATATGAAAAACGACCGCAAGGAATCGCACAATATCTACAACAAGCAGGATATCCGCATCGAAAATTATGAAAACGAGCTGGAAAAATGGACTGGGTCTTTTACACCTCATGTTGTGTCCAATGCTACCCAACCCGGTTTCGATAAAACCACCTGGGAAAAACTGGAAAACATAGTATTCAGTCTGTTCGAAC
>CAYSNA010000045.1:0-18735 GCA_964432185.1 uncultured Cytophagia bacterium | reverse complement strand
CTTTACATTTTTATAAACGCCTCGATATTTGGCAAGATTATCTTTTTCTCGCTTTTCAAATGACGTTGGAAAAATAATAATCTCCAACTCGCTATCTTTCCATTCCTCAGGCAAGGGGATTATCAATGATCCGTTTTCAGCTCGTTTTATAATTTTCAGAGCTTCCATAACAACTCCAGAACAATTTAAAATTCCGGCTTAAAAATCACCGTCGCCAGCGGCGGCACCTGAATATTCAACGAATGCCGCTGGTTATGCCATTCCCACTCATCGCTGTGCAGGCCGCCGGCATTGCCCTTGTTGCTGCCGCCGTAAATCTCGGCATCCGTGTTGAGGATTTCTTTATAATGACAATGAAACGGCACGCCGATACGATAACTATCCCGATAGACCGGCGTAAAATTGCTCACAAAAACCAGCGTATCTTTTGGATCGCGCGATTTGCGCATGAAAGAAATGATACTATTGTCCGCATCCATAAAATCGATCCATTCAAAACCATCCTGGCTAAAATCAAGCTGATGCATGGCCGGCTCGGTTTTATACAAGTGATTCAAATCCTTGACCAATTGCTGCAATTTTTGATGCGGCTCAAAATTGAGCAGATGCCAATCGAGACTTTGACTTTCTTTCCACTCCTGCCACTGACCGAACTCGGATCCCTGGAAGAGCAATTTTTTGCCGGGATGGCCGAACATAAATCCAAACAAGGTGCGCAGGTTGGCAAATTTTTGCCAGAAATCGCCGGGCATTTTATCGAGCAACGCGCGTTTGCCGTGCACGACTTCATCGTGGCTGAGCACGAGCATAAAATTTTCATTAAACGCGTAGAGCAGCGCAAAGGTTATCATATTGTGATGGTAGCGCCGATGAATCGGATCCTTACCAAAATAGGTGAGGAAATCATTCATCCAGCCCATGTTCCATTTGATGTTAAAACCAAGTCCGCCAAGATAGGTCGGTTTGGAGACGCCGGGCCAGGCGGTGGATTCTTCGGCAATGGACAACACGCCGGGATAATAACTGAAAACCAGCTCGTTAAATTTTTTGATAAAATCGATCGCCTGCAGATTTTCGCGTCCGCCAAACTCATTCGGCACCCATTGGCCATGTTCGCGCGAATAATCGAGGTATAGCATGGAGGCGACTGCATCAACGCGCACGCCATCAATGTGATATTTATCAAACCAGAACAGCGCATTGGCGATGAGGAAATTACGCACTTCGTTGCGGCCGAAATTGAAAATCAGGGTGCCCCAATCCATGTGTTCGCCGAGCCGGGGATCAGCATGTTCGTACAGCGCCGAGCCGTCAAATTTCGCCAGGCCGTGCGCATCTTTGGGGAAATGGGCCGGCACCCAGTCGATAATCACGCCAATGTCGTTTTGATGACAGTGATCGACAAAATATTGAAAATCCTGCGGCGCGCCAAAACGCGATGTCGGCGCGTAATAGCCGGTAACCTGATAGCCCCACGAGCCGTCAAACGGATGTTCGGCCACGGGCAGCAACTCGATGTGCGTATAGCCCATCTCCTTGACATAGTCGACGAGCTGCTCCGCCAATTCCTGATAGCTGAGAAAACGCTCCGGATCGCCCGGATCACGGCGCCAGGAACCGAGATGCACCTCGTACACGGAAATTGGTTTACCAAGCGGATCGCTGTTGCGACGCTTTTCCATCCACTCGACATCGTTCCATTCGTATTTGTTAATATCATAAACAACGGAGGCGTTCTTGGGCCGGACCTCGTGAAAAAAGCCGTACGGATCCGTCTTGAGCATCATCGTGCCGGCGTGGTCTTTGATTTCAAACTTGTAGGTTTCACCTTCGCCAATATTGGGCACAAAAAGCTCCCATATACCGGACGATCCCATGACGCGCATTTGGTGCTTGCCGCCATGCCACTGGTTAAAATCGCCGACGATACTAACGTTGCGCGCATTGGGCGCCCAGACGGCAAAATGAACGCCGTCAACGCCATCAACGGTCATGAGATGGGCGCCAAGTTTTTCATAAATTTTATGATGATCACCCATGCCAAAAAGGTAGAGGTCCTCGTCGGTGATCTGCGGCAGGAAAAAGTAGGGATCGTGCACGAATCGTTCATGACCATTATGGGCGATGATATGAAACTGGTAATTCGGCAGCTTCTTCCAATCGTCCATCACCACTTCGAAAAAATGTTCATTGTGAACCGGCAGCATTTTCGTCTCTTTGCCCGAGCGCGGCACGCGAAGGTAAACCTCGGCCGTGTCCGGGAGCCATGCCCGGACGACCCATTTTTTTGAACGCGCAATATTGACCTGATGGGGGCCGAGAATTTGAAAGGGATCGTAATGAAGATTTTGTGCTATCTGTTCTACATCGTGTTCAGTAACCGTCGGATGCGGCGCTTGTGTCATCTCCTCTCCTACTGCTTTATTTTGCAAAAACCATAATCCCAATCGTCAACATGATATCCTCGGCGTCGCCGCGAATTTTCCCGCCATTGTCCAGCGGCGTCTCGACGTTAAAAATACGTTGATAGGTAAAGCCAATATCGATGAGCGGACCAAGCCCAATATCAAACAAAAAACCGCCTTGCACGCGGGCGCCCCATTTCCACTGGCTGTCGCGAGTGTCGGAAATTGGCGGCAAACCGGTATAGTAGCCGTAATAGTAACTTTCGGGGATGGTCATCACGGCGCGATAATTAAAGATGCCGGCGAGTGGCGACAAATAATAGCGGATACTGCCGGTTGGTTTTGCCGTGTGCATGCCCATGGTCAATTGAAACGACTCGTTGCGGGTTTCAATGATTGGGCCGTTGCCAAAAGACGAGCGGTTTGAGCCATAGGACAAATAAACAAAATCCAGCCGCGGGCTCAGCCACTCGTTATTGCCCCAATTATAAATGATCTTTGCGCCCAGTCCCTCGCCAAGCGAATTTGCATTGGCGTATTTTTCAAACGGATAGGCAAAGGAGAGGTTCGGCCCAACTTGCCAGCTCCAATCTTTGGCAACTCCGGACAGACTCAGACTAAAAATCAAAATCAAAAATAAAATCATCTTTTTCATGATGAACTCCAATTGTCGCGTTTTTTTCTCTAATAGTACACTAGTATAACGCGATCAAGTATCAATATTGTTCCGCGCTTTGTGTTATTCCTTTTGGGAAAATGCCGTAAAATGTTCCGATATCTGCTCGGATGACCGCGGGCCATCATAAATGACAACGCGGAATTTGAACAGCGCGCTTTGACCTTTGGTCAGCGTTAAGGCAAACGGTTTGGCGTCCTGAACCTTGTTGGCTTTTTCGAAAGCGAATTGGCCCAGCGGATTGGCGGCAAACAAACCGTAATCTCGCGCATGCCAAAATGTTGGCGCATTGGTGCTGGATGGATGGCATAAAATCGCAATGCCGACATCCGCATCCTCTATCGTACCTTCCAGTTTCACCCAGTCGGCGCGTTTGCCCCAGATGGTCGCAGCGCTGGTGTCGCCATTGGAGCTGGTATACGTGCCGGTATAATCTTTTTCACGCAGTTGATGCGCCACCCGAATAGCAAACATGCCTTCTTTCGTGTCGCCAAATTCAACCTTATCGACGAGGGCCGTCAGCGTCATGGTAAAATCAACAACCGTTTCTTGATCGCCGGGAAAAAATTCCATCGTCCGTTCTTCTTTCAGCAGCGGCACATTGTCTTTGCTGATCCATTCCGATTCCGTTTTCAACACGCCGGTCTCGCCGCCTTTTTGTTCCACAATATTCAGATGTTTAATCTGCGGCGGAAATTTGGTATTGTTCCAGAATCCGCTCTCATTCACCTCATCATAGGTAAAAAAGATGCCGGTGTGGTGCGGATGATCCGGACTCTCACCTTCAACCTCCGCAAATGGGAAACTGCGGGTAATTTTGACGCCGGCGGGCGTATAGACCGGAAACAAGATCGGTTTGGTGACGCTGTGATCCATATAGTTAGACGCAATGATATAAGATGAAAATTCTTTGCCGCCAATGAGGATATCGATTTTGTTGTCGTGTTCAACAAAAGAGACCTGCGGTGAAGTTGAATTGGCCGTGCATGCCACCACAAAAAGGGTGACCAGGAGCAAACTGATGAGCAGATGTCGCATTCTTTATATCCCTCTCTTTAATTCATGTGTTGTCGTTCATTTTAACCATAATATTTTATTTTTGCAAAGGCTTTATAACATTGATTCAAGGGCCTGTATTTCGTTCTCAAAGGCTTTTAAAGTTTTATCATCAAAAAGACAAAAAATGATTTTCGTCAGGCTGCTTGCCGGCTGCACCACCGCACGCACTGTCTGCAGCATAATTTTGGCGCATCGATCGACCGGGTAGCCGTAAATGCCCGTGCTGATGGCCGGAAACGCGATACTCGTCAGGTGATACGACTCGGCCAGCTCCAGTGCAAAGTGGGTCGCCGAGCGTAATTTTTCATCTTCATGGCCCGATCCCATAACAGGCCCCACGGCATGAATCACGTATTTCGCTCGCAGCCCTCCGGCGCCGGTTATGGCCGCAGATCCGGTTTTGACGAGACCGTTTTTCGCCACCCAGTCGTTACTTTCCTGTTGAATCACATATCCGCCACGACGAACGATGGCGCCCGCCACGCCGCCGCCGTGTGATAAATGCTCGTTAGCGGCATTAACAATCGCATCGGTGTCCATCAGTGTGATGTCGCCTTTGATAATGTCGACCGTGCAGTTGTTAAATATCCTTTTCATCGCTTGTTTCTCAGCCCGCTTCTAGTCACTTCCGCCAACTCATCCGCGGCGTTCGGGTGATTTCGATTTTTGCATTGACCTTCGAAAGAGAAAAAACAAAACCGTCTGCGTCAAAATAATCAATAGCCAAAAGTACAAATAAATAGTGGTTCGAGGAATATCGGGTGATGCCAACAGATCAACAACATAGTAGACGGCCACAAGAATGACAAACACGTGAGTCAGTAACGCATAAAATGCCGACAAATGTTTGCGCACGCGCGCGGCTATTAAAAGCGACAGCACATTCACGATAATATAGCCGGCGATTAGAATGAAAAAATCGGACATCTTTTTCCCTAAACAAAAATGGGACATGAGGTCTGTCATGTCCCATAAAAATAACCAACAGATTTGCCTTACAAGCTCGGCATGTTCGATACAACAACCAGACCGGCGATACGATAAAAAAGAATCGTGATGAGGATGCTGATAAGCGACACAATAACCGTGAACGTCAGAGTTTTTTCTTCAGGCACATCCAGCAGTACCGGCGCGCCGATATAAAACAGATAGATGCCGTACAGGCCCAAAATGTACAAGCCGGTGAGTGCCGGAATGAGACTAAAGAGGCCGAGGACGAACAGCGGCGTAAACGCATAGGCGGTGAGTTTAAAGGCGTTCAACTCGTTGCGTTCGCCGCCGAAATTTCCCACAAGGCCATTGACAATAAAAGAGACAAGATAAACGCCAATGATCGCCAGCACGAACAGCAGCACTGCGCTAATCAGGCCGGAAAAAAACGACACATGCGCATAACCGACAAACGGCACGTTGTAACCAATGACCACGCGTCCGATAAAACCGGCGACGGCCGGAATAGCGGCAACGTACACCAGCATTGTTTTGGTGATTTCGGATTGCGTCGTTTCCGTTGTTCTAAGTTCCGTAAAAACTTTGAGCGGCGCCCGAAACAGGTCTCTTATTTCGCTAATGAGCTTTTCCATTGTTCCACCCTTTTAAGTGTTAAGTTGTATTGTTTGTATTAACGAAAAAAATATCGATTTTAATTATCCGCCAACCCAGACATTTTGCCGCCCGATTTTATCGCGCAGTTGCTCGACCAGTTCAATGGACGGCTGAATGGTAATCGATTTTGATTTCAAGACATAGGTGCCGTTGCCCGGTGTTTTCATGTTGATGTAAACCGGCACTTGACCCTGGTTGAGCGTGAGCAGTTCGCGAACCTCGTCGAGCAAATCGGTATTCACGCGATCCGTCTCCATGGAGAGCACCAGGTTGCGGGTAAATTTCTTGCGCGCCTCATCGAGCGAATAGACCTCATTGACGATCATTTTGGGATCGCTGCCCTCGCGCACATTTATTTTGCCGGCGATGACGACCATAGAGTCCACAAACAAATGCGGTCGGTAATTTTCATACGGATCGGCAAAGGCGAGCGCTTCAATCGAACCGGTAAAATCTTCAACCTTAAAAAAGGCCATTGGACGATTCTTGCGATCCAGATGCGTTTTGATGTCCGTTATAATGCCGCAGATTCTTGCCGGTGTCTGGTCTTTTTGTTCCGCGGCCTGATCGAGCGTGATGGTCGAAAACGCGCGCACCTCATCGCGATAATCATCCAGCGGATGGCCGGAGAGGAAAAAACCGAGAATGTTCTTTTCACGATGCAGAATTTCGTTTTGCTTCCATTCGTCCACCATGGGCAGGGATGGTTCGAAAATTTCCAGTTCGGCGTCGCTGTCAAAATCGAAAAGCGCCTCCTGATTGGCATTGCCGGATTTGCGTGTTTTCTGGCCAAATTCAACAGCCGATTCGACCGCCGCATACAATTGCGCGCGAGTGCCTTCAAGGCTTTCAAAGGCGCCGGCTTCGGCCAGAGACTCGAACACTTTGCGGTTAACCGATGAAGCGTTCATGCGGCGGGCCAATTCAAAAATCGTTTTGAACGGGCCGTTTTTCCGGCGCTCCTTAACGATGGCCTCCACCGCGCCCTTGCCAACGTTTTTCACCGCGCCGAGGCCAAAGCGAATTTTATCGCCGTAAACGATAAAATCCCAATTGCTCTCATTCACATCGGGCGGCAATACCTCCAACCCCATGCGGCGGCACTCTTCCAGCAAAATCGTGACGCGATCACTGCTGTTCATTTCGCTGCTGATCGTCGCCGCCATAAATTCGGCCGGGTAATACGTTTTCAAAAAGGCCGTCTGATAAGCGACAACCGAATAGCAGGCCGAGTGCGATTTGTTAAAGCCGTAATTGGCAAACTCTTCCATATAGCCAAAAATCTCGACCGCCTTTTGTTCGGAGATGCCGTTCTTTTTGCAGCCATCGACAAACAAGGCCCGCTGTTTGACCATCTCTTCGACTTTTTTCTTGCCCATGGCGCGTCTGAGCATATCAGCGCCGCCGAGCGAGTAGCCGGCCAAATCGCTGGCAATTCGCATCACCTGTTCCTGATAAACGATGATGCCGTTTGTATTATGGAGAATATTCTCCAACATGGGATGCAGATATTCAACCTTTTTACGGCCATGTTTTCGGTCGATAAAATCATCAATCATCGCCATCGGTCCGGGCCGATAGAGCGCGTTCATGGCAAACAGATCTTCGATGTTCGTCGGCTTTAATTTTTTCAGATACTCCTGCATGCCGGAACTTTCAAACTGAAAAATACCGACCGTGTGGCCGTTGCCAAAGAGTTCGTACACTTTTTGATCGTCCAGCGGCAGATTGTCAAGATCAATTGTGACGCCTTTTTTCTCAATGGCTTCAATGGCGTGCTGGATGACAGTGAGCGTGCGCAATCCTAAAAAGTCCATTTTGAGCATACCGGTGTCGTCGAGCACCTTCATCTCGTATTGCGTCGTCACATCGCCGTCTTTGGTTTTATAGAGCGGAATATAATTGGTCAGTTCGCCCGGGGCAATGACGACGCCGGCGGCGTGCGTCGAAGAATGGCGCGCCAGGCCCTCAAGCACGCGGGCGTATTTGATCAGACGACGATGCGTGTCGCTGCTTTCCGCAAGCTCCCGCAGTTCTTTGACGGTATTGAGCGCATCGTCGAGATTTTTCGATTGTGTCGGAATGAGTTTGGCGATTTTGTCAACATCGCTGTAACTCATTTTGAGAACGCGTCCGACGTCTCGCACCACCGCGCGCGCCGCCATCGTACCAAAGGTGATGATCTGGCACACACTGTTATAGCCGTATTTTTCCTTGACATAATCGATCACCTCTTCACGGCGCTCGTAACAAAAGTCAATGTCAATATCCGGCATGCTGACCCGTTCGGGATTCAGAAATCGCTCAAAGTAGAGATCGTATTTGATCGGATCGAGATTGGTGATGCCAAGGCAGTATGCCACCAGAGAGCCGGCTGCCGAGCCGCGCCCCGGACCAACCGGAATGCCGACGCTGCGCGCATAGTTGATGAAATCCTGGGTGATTAAAAAATAACCGTCATACCCCATGGTACTGATGACGTTGAGCTCATGGTTGAGACGTTCTTGAATGTCGGGCGTGATGTTTTCGTAGCGTTCTGTCAGGCCCTCGTAGGAAATTTTACGCAGATACTCGCTGAGCGTCGCGCTATTTTCGTCCTCGGGAATTTCAAAGGCCGGCAAATGATACGATTTTAAATCGATTTCCAAATTACACTTGTCCGCCACTTCGAGGGTGTTGTGCATCACTTCGGGATGCTCCGGAAAAAGCGCCTTCATCTGATCATAATTCTTATAAAACAGCGCATGCGAGTTATAGCGCATCCGCTTGGGATCATCGTAATCTTTGCCGGTTTGCAGACACAGCAGAACATCATGCGCGTCCCAATGTTCTTCTTCGAGATAATGAATATCATTGGTGCCGACAATTTTGATGCCGGTATGTTCGCCAATTTTTAAGATACCCTCACGCACCTGATCTTCCTCGGGAATGCCGTGATTTTGCACTTCGAGATAAAAATCATCGCCAAAAATATCCACATATTTCTGCACGACATCCAGGGCCGAATCATACCCCTGGCGCAGATAAGTATTGGCGACTTCACCTTTAAGGCAGGCGCTCAGCGCGACCAGACCTTCGGAGTGCTGCGCCAGCAATTCGTGATCAATGCGCGGTTTGTAATAAAATCCGTCCAGATAACCGGCCGATACCAGCTTCATTAAATTTTTATAGCCAATTTCGTTTTTACACAACAGGACCAAATGATAGGAGTAGCCGCCAGATTTTTTATCGCCGCCTCGGTCATGCCGGCTGCCCGGCGCGATGTAAACCTCCGAACCGACGATCGGTTTGACGCCCTGTGCTTTGGCCGCTTTATAAAACTCAACCGCGCCGAACATGTTACCGTGGTCGGTCAGCGCGATGGCATTCATCTCATATTCCAATGTTTTTCTGACAAGGTCTTTGGTTCGGCATGCGCCATCGAGCAGGCTGTAGTGGGAATGGTTATGCAGGTGAACAAAATCTGCCACGTTCTCTCCTTCAACATCTGAGGGTGTTATGTGAAAATTACACCTTTTCTAACACAGGTTAAAGTAAGAGAATTCACGAAAAATTCAAATGGGAAAAAATATTTTTTGGGGATAAGAAAAAAGTCAATGCGAGTAAAAAATCGAAGAATCGAATTTTTAAAAAAGAAAAGTCATCGCAAGCAGTCCGAGCGCGAACGACTGAAGCGCTCTCCTGTGAAAGAAAACTCTCTTTCACAGGAGAGCGCCACACGCTATCGCTCGGCGGGATCGTTCGCCATGACTTTATGTTTAGATATTGTAATAATAGCGTTTGGCGATGCCGGTATATTCGCTGCCGGCATAGGTATCGAGAAATTCGCCGAACGTGGAGCGCGCCATTTCCGTTTGATCGAGGCGAACATAGCTCAAACCGATCATCAACTGGGCATCATCAAATTTGTCCGGTTTATCAAATGCAAAAACTTTTTGGAATTCAAGAATCGCTTTCTGGTATTGTTTGAGGCCGTAATACGATTCACCGATCCAATACTGCGCATTATCCGCCAGCGCGTGGTTCGGATTTTCAGCGAGCAATTCTGTCATCGTGTCGATGCAGCCCTGATAGTTATAGGATTCAAACAAGCGGCGGCCTTCGTTGTACTTTTCAGTAAAAGGTCCACCCTGCACCGGAATGGGTTGATAGGATTTTGCAGTCTTGGTGGAAACAATAACAGGTTCGGCTTTGACCGGCGCCTCGGCATACTGCGGGGTGACGCTCGTGGCAAAGTGGACGTCATTTTCCAGACGGGCAATGCGTGCCGAACGGTTATCGATAATACGGCGCAGACTGTCCGCCTGCATGCTGCGTTGTTCGAGGACCATTTCAAGGCGCGCCACTTCACGCATCAACTCGTTATAGCCGTGGTCGCCTTTGGCTTTCGATGCGGTTTGTGTTCGAGTCACCTCGGGTTTCACATCGGCCGGTTCAAGCTCAACAACCCGTTCGGGCGTTTCCTCGAATGCCACCTCAGCCGCGGCCTCGTCACCTTCCAAACCGGCGAGTAACGCCATCAACGCGGCTTCATCATCGCTCATGCCTTCTTCAGCTTGAGTTTCATTTCCCGCACCGGTTCCTTCGGAAGACTCCTGCACCGGTTCTTCGGTGGCTGCAAACATGGACGTATTCTGGCCGTCATTGGCCAGATCGAGCATTTCAAGAAGCTCTTCGCGGAATTCTTCATCGCCGCCGGTCAGATCCTCACCGGGCGTTTGAATGGCTTGTTTCTGGGCGCAGAGCATAAAAAGGCCCAGCAGCATAATGGTCAGTGCCAGCAAAACTGGTCTGTATGTTTTTTTTGACATCATAACAGGTACACCCTCATGTATGTTAAGACGAACGTTATTGTTTACAAAGTAATTTCTCGGCTTCAGCAATCAAATCGGCAGCGCTTTTCAAATGGGCGTCGGTCACGGTTTCGCCGCCAAAGAGTCGAGCGATTTGTTCCTGGCGTTCGCTGTCATCCAGCTGCTGAATGCGCGTTTGTGTGTGATCCGCTTCCACGCTTTTTTCAACAAGATAATGATGCTGCGCCATACTGGCAATTTGCGGCAAATGCGTGATACAGATCACCTGGTGACTGTTCGCCAGTTTTCGCAAACTCACACCAACCGCCTGAGCGATTCGGCCCGAAATGCCGGCGTCGATCTCGTCAAAAATAAGCACCGGCACATTGTCCGATTCGGCGAGCAGCGATTTTAGCGCCAGCATAATGCGCGAAATCTCGCCGCCAGAGGCGACATTGACCAGCGGCCGATAAGGCTCGCCCGGATTCGAGCGAATAACAAATTCCACGTGATCAATCCCTTTGGCCGTCACCGCCACTTTTTTGCCATTCACCGGGACAGTATAGCCGTGATCTGTTTCCTTTACGTCACATGCCACGGTGAACTCGGCCTTGGTCATGCCGAGCCGAGCGAGTTCGTTGGTCACATCTGTGGCAAGTCGTTCGCCGGACGCGATGCGTTGATGTGAAGCCGTTTGACAAAGATCAGCCAGTTTGAGCTGTTCCGCTTCAAACTGATTTACCAGATCAGCAATGGCGCTGTGCAGATTCTCCAGCAGTAAAAGCTCGTCCGCCACTTTTTTCTGATGCAGCAGAACGCTTTCGAGACTGCCGCCGTACTTTTTTTTCAGCCCGTTCAGGAGTGATAGGCGCTGTCGAATGCCTTCCAATCGGTCCGAATCAAAGCTGATGGCGCTCGAATAATCTTGCAGCATGGTGGACAAATCGTCCACAAGAATGCGCGCGTTTTCGCACTCTTGCCGCACCGCGTCAAATTTAATATCGATGCGGCTCAGATCGCTCAACACCTTTTCAGCCGCGCGCAGTGTCTCGGCGGCCGATCCATCTTGTTCGTAAAGCTGTTGATAAAGCGCGGTGGTTTTTTCAAATAACAGTTCAGCGTTTCGAAGAACTTTTTCTTCCTGCTGAAGCGCGACATCCTCGCCCTCATCGGGCGCGATTGCTGATATCTCGTTATGCTGGAATTTTAGCAAATCCCGTGCCTGATTCGCCTGTTCTTGTCGATTCGTCAAATCCGTTATTTGATGTTGCAGTTGTTTGAGGGTGTTATATGATGTCTTTATTTTTTGCAAAGTCGAGGAAAGCGCCGCAAAAGCGTCCAAATAGTCGATATGACTGCTTGATTTGAGCAGTAATTGGTGCTCGTGCTGGCCGTGCAGATCGACAAGCAGGTCGCCGATCTCTGAAAGCACTGGCAACGAGACCGGCGAGTCGTTGACAAACGCGCGGCTTCGGCCCGTGGCGTTCAACTCCCGTCGGATGATCAATTGTGTATCAAAATCATCAAGGTCGTTTTGCTGTAAAACATTTTTTAATAGATCATTTTTGATGTCAAAATGCGCCTCAAAAATAGCCTTGTCCGCGTTGTGCCGGATGCTCTCTTTGGACAAGGGATCGCCCAGGATCGCCCCAAGCGCGCCAACCACAATGGATTTGCCGGCGCCGGTTTCGCCGGTGATAATATTGAGCCCCGGACCAAAAGTGATTTTTATTTCGTCGATTAAAACATAATCTTTGACATAGAGAGATGTGAGCATATAGTTTTTCTTTCACAAGGATACGGCAAAAACATCAGCACAAACATTCACAAAAATCGAGTTTTCAGTTTTTCGCTTTTGTGCCTTGGCATGGAATCATTCGACTTTAGTACACTGAAAGCTAATCGAACGACGAAATAAAATCAAGTTTTCATTCAAAAAAAGTGATGCGAACTATATACAAAAAAAGTGTTCTCCCTAAAAAAGAAGAACACTTGAAATTAGGCGGAATCGAATTCTATCGCACTACCGCAATCTTCCCCACCGCTTCACCGGCTTTTGCTGTGACGAGATAAACATATATTCCGGCCGCGACTTTTTCTCCCTCATTATTCGTCCCGTCCCAACTGACGCGGGCGCCAAGGATTTCACTCGGTGGAATGGTTTTCACCAAATGCCCATCCGCGGTAAAAATGCTGACATTGGATCGGTCGGCCAGGTTATCAATATAAAAACGCGCATTCTCCTCGTCGAGTCGAAAGGGATTGGGATAGCCGGATACTGAACTGAGGTTTGACGCCGGTTTGGTATAAGGCGTTTCAAATCGGGACAAGCCGTTGGCCGTGCCGATGTAAATTTCACCGGATTCTTCATCAAAAGCAAAACAGGTGACCAGATCGGAGACCAACATGCTGTTGGAGGTGGTATAATGCGTCCAGGAATAATTATCGGAATCGAGAACGCTCAAGCCGCCGACGGTGCCGATCCATTTGTTGTTACGCGGATCAACATAGAGCGCCTGAATGTTATCATTGATCGTATTATAGCGAACACCCACATTGCCGAGGAACCAGTAATTAAGGCCGCGCACCGTGCCGATCCACATGGTGCCGTCCAAATCGACGGCCAAACTGGTAATGTTATTATCTTCCAAGCCCTCCGCTTCGTTGAGAAATCCGCTGAGATCGTCGTCGCTTTTATCGAATACGGTGTCGTTATCATCGAGCACGGAAAGGCCGCTGCCGCCGACGCCGTTTGGCGCGCCGGTGCCAATCCACTTGCGGCCATCGTGGTCGATGGCAATGCACGATGTTTTAACATTGCGAATGCCGTCGGTGGTGCTCCAGTATTGCCAACTGTTATCGAGATCATACACCTGCAGGACTTGTTTGTTGCCGGCATCGAGGGTCAGAAACCACATATTGCCCAGGGCATCGGAAATCATATCGATCACCACAACATAGCCGACCACATCCGCGGCGTAGCTGAGGTTGCCGTCCATGTCATATAGATTGGTGAATTTAATCGAGTCCGGTGAGACCTTTTCAAACAAGGTGACGCCGCCGCCGTAGCTGCCGGCCCAAATTCGGCCGTACACATCCTCCTCAATGGATCGGTAGTCAAAAGTCGCCAGACCATCCGGACGGGTGAAATTGATCCAGGTTGTGCCGTCAAAAAAGTAGACGCCGCCGTTTGGACGCTGCGACGACGTGACCCACAGGTGCCCGTCGCGGTCAATCAGCATATCACTAAAGGTGTTGCTTTTGGGGCCGTTGATCGGCATGGCGTTCCAGACCGGTTGTTCCCACCAGAACAGTCCGTCATTATTTGTGCCGAGCCATAAAACATGGTCTGATGATTCGCGTACCAACACACTATTTTCTCCGGTGTTTGGTAACGTTGTCCACGAGCCGCTGGCGGATTTGACCCGCACACCGGCATCCGTAGCGACGGTCAATTGATCGTTCCAGCTGCACATGCTGCGAACGCTCTGCCCGAGCAACTCGCGGTTCGTCCATTGGAAACCGTCAAAATAACTAATGCCGCTTGATGCGCCGGCGACGATATTACGCTGATATCGGTATAGTGAGGTGATGCCTTCTCCGGGCAAGCCGTCCGCCACGGAAAAAAATTCCCAGGCGTTTGGAATTTGCTTGTTGGTATAGTCGATCGGAATTCGCCGCACGCCGTCATCCTGCCCCACCCAAATGAAATCCTCCGTGATCAAAATTGTATTGACATTGCCGATCTCTGCTTTCCAGGTGCGCTCCCAGCGTTGTTTGGCGTCCAGCTTGAGCTCGGCAATACCGTTTTCAAATCCCACCAGCACATAATCCGTGTGCGGCGTAATGGCATGCACATTGACTTCATTCTGGAATTCGTTGTAAATATCCCATTCGCCAGTTTCGACATTCAAAATCTGCAGCAGGCCGTCGGGCATGGCCGCCCAGACAAAATTATTCGGATCATACGCCAGAGTCACGACGTCTATTTGTTCCAGCCCTTCCGTGTTGGTATACGTTTGCACCTCATGTGTGTCCGTATCAATTCTTAATACGCCGCCGTTGGTCGCCGCCCACAGCGTCGATTGAACGATGGTGAATTCACGAATTTCAGACGTATTTGTGAAGGTTTGCCAATTTCCGGCAGCCCAGAGGGAAAGCGGTAAAACACAGAACAGCGAGAACAGTCTCTTCATAGTTCAGGACCCGAATAAATGATTCATATCATGAGTTGATCGCATCAAAAAAAACAGCCACGAATTTCACGAATGGCCCGAATTATCAAAAATACAATTCGTGAAATCAGTGCCATGTGCTTTAAATTCGTGGTTATTTTTGTGCATATTCAGCTTGAAATTTTAACTCATTTTCTCAAAAAGATTGGTCATTTCAATAGCACTTAACGCTGCATCCCAGCCTTTGTTCCCCGCTTTTGTACCGGCGCGTTCGATGGCCTGTTCCAGCGTATCCGGTGTGATCACGCCGTATGTCACCGGCACGCCCGTATCAAGGCTGACCTGGGCGATGCCTTTGGTCACCTCAGCGGAGATGTACTCAAAATGCGGCGTGGCGCCACGAATGACGGCCCCGATACAGATCACGGCATCATATTTTTTTGACACGGCAAATTTTTGCGCCGCCATGGGAATCTCAAAGGAACCGGGCACCCAGGCGATGTCCACCTCATCCGTGTTGCCGCCGTGACGGCCGATACAATCCAGCGCGCCTTCCAATAATTTTCGGCAGATCAACTCGTTAAAACGGCTCACGACAATAGCAAATTTCTTATTTTGGGCGTTCAAATGCCCTTCGAATGTGTTTGGCATAAATATCTCTCTCTTAGTTACAGCACGAACATGAATTTTGTGTCTCGCTTAAAATCATATGCCCCATCTTGTCCCGCTTTGTTTGCAGATAAACCGCATTGACATCATTGGGCTGAATTTCGATGGGCACGCGTTCGACAACTTTGAGACCATATCCTTCCAGCCCGACAATTTTTTTCGGATTGTTCGTTAAAAGTCTAATTTGATGGATGCCGAGATCCGATAAAATTTGCGCGCCGATACCGTAATCGCGCAGGTCCGCGGCAAAACCAAGCTCCTCGTTTGCCTCGACGGTGTCTTTGCCATGATCCTGCAAATGATAGGCGCGAATTTTATTGGCAAGGCCAATACCGCGGCCCTCCTGACGCATGTAGAGCACCACACCGCGGCCTTCTTTTTCAATCGCCCGAAGCGCATAGGCGAGCTGGTCACCGCAATCACAGCGCAGCGAACCAAACAGATCGCCGGTTATGCACTCCGAATGCACACGAATCAGCGTCGGTTCATCCGGCTTGATGTCGCCCTTGACAATGGCGAGGTGATCCTTGTTATCGATATCGCTGTTGTAAACGTTCAGCATAAAATTGCCGTATTTTGTCGGAAAGGTAGCGGACGCAACATTCTTCACATTTATCTCGGTACGATGGCGGTAACGAATCAGTTCACGAACCGTGATGAATTTCAGCTTGTGCTCGTGCGCCAGTTTTTGCAAATCCGGCACGCGCGCCATGCTGCCGTCATCGTTGAGAATTTCGCACAACACACCGGCCGGTGCAGCGCCGGCAAGGCGCGCCAAATCCACTACCGACTCGGTATGACCGGCACGATGCAGCACACCGCCTTTGACCGCCGCGATCGGAAAAATATGGCCGGGTTTGGCAAAATCATTTGAGGTGGCGCCCGGCCTGACGAGATCAAGTATGGTCTTTGCTCGATCCGCCGCCGAAATGCCCGTTGAAATACCGTGCTTGGCATCAACGGATACGGTAAAGTTGGTGCCGTGCAGCGCCGTATTATACGGCACCATGGGGAACAACTCCAATTCTTGCAGGCGCTCCTCGGTCATGGCAACGCAAATCAAACCGCGACCATATTTGGCCATAAAATTGATTTTTTCCGGCGTCACCTTATCGGCCAACATAATAAAGTCGCCTTCATTTTCGCGGTCCTCATCATCGGCAACAATGACAATGTTGCCGGCGTTGAGGTCCCCGATCGCTTCATCAATAGTGTTAAATCCAAAATCCATATTTTTCAAAAACCTAATTGCTTCAGTCTTTCAAGAGACAGCCCATCGGATTTCTCATATGGCTGCATCAGATTGTTTACATATTTTGCCAGAATATCGACCTCAACATTGAGCCGATCGCCAACTTTTTTAGAATGAAGAGTTGTCGCGCTCCACGTATGCGGAATGATGGCCACCGACAACCTGGCGTCATTTAGCTTGGCCACGGTGAGGCTCAGGCCATCCAACGTTATGGAGCCTTTTTCAACAATAAATTTTCTCAAATCCTTGGGAAAAATAACGGTCAGCCAGAAACCTGGATCACGCTTTTCAATTTTTTCTATGGTTGCCACAGCGTCAACATGACCCTGGACAAAATGCCCGCCGAAACGGCTTTGCGCCGACATGGCTCGCTCAAGATTAACAGCATCACCTGCCGATTTATGCCCGAGCGTTGAACGCGACACAGTCTCACCAACGGCTTGCACCGAAAAATCCGCGTTGGTGAATTGTTCAACCGTCAAACATACGCCGTCGATTGCGATGCTGTCGCCGACAGCGATATCTGTCAAAATATGAGAGGCCTTGATGGTGAGGCCGAGCCCGTCACCCCTGTTTTGACATACTCGAATCTGTCCCACTTCTTCCACGAGCCCGGTGAACATACTATTTTGTTTTCTCCGTTCTCTTTTTCAGAGTCGCCGAGATCATAAAATCTCTTTTCAGCTTTTTGATTTTGATATTGTCCAGCTCCAAAGCGGCATTCATATTGGTTATGCCCAAATCACCAATGGCGTCAACGCCCGAGCCCAAAATTTTCGGGGCGATAAACATAACGATCTCGTCCGTAAAACCGCCTCTTAGACATTCGGTATGCACGCTGCTGCCGCCTTCAACCATGACAGATGTGATGCCCAGATCACCGAGCGCTTTCCATAACAGCTCCTGCGGAACCCAACCGCGCTCATCCTCGTCCGCATCCAGCACCAGAACCGTGGAACCTCGATCGACAATACGCCCGATCTTTTCTTTCGACGCCACATTGGTCGTCACAATGATCGTCTTGTTGGAAATATCATCGGACAGCACATTCGCGTCCAGCGGAATGCGCAACTGGCTGTCCAGAACGATCCGTTTCGGCGATTTCCCTTTAGCCATGCGAACGGTCAGATGCGGATCGTCCATAAGCACGGTGCCGATGCCCACAAGAATTGCATCGTGCCGTGCCCGCATTTTGTGCGCCAGGGTTCGCGACTCTTCATCCGTCACCCATTTGGAATGTCCCGTGCTTGACGCAATTCGTCCATCCAGTGTTTGCGCCATCTTGAGCAAAATGTAGGGATAGCCGGTTTTGATAAATTTTGTATAAGGCTGGTTCAATTCTTGGGCTTGTTCTTTGAGAACACCTTCAACCACCTCAACGCCCCTGGAGCGCAAATAGTTGATGCCGCTTCGGTTCACCTTGGGATTCGGATCAACCATGGCAACCACAACCCTGGAGAGGCCCGCGGCAAAAATGCTTTCCGTACACGGGCCGGTTTTCCCAGTGTGATTGCACGGTTCCATGGTCACATACATGGTGCCGCCGATGGCCTCATCACCGGCTTGAGCAATGGCGTTCACCTCGGCATGCGCCTGTCCATATTTTTGATGATAGCCTTCACCCACGACTATACCGTTCTTTACGATAACTGCTCCGACCAACGGATTTGGACTGACCGAACCTCGACCTTTCTCAGCCAGCGCCAGGGCGCGCTTCATGAAGGCAAGGTCTATCTGAGAACTATCATTCTGGAATTCCGACAAGAATTAACTGCCTTTTTTCGTTCATCTTTTGATTAGAATGCCTCATAACAAAATCGCCCCAAAAGTCTTCTTTCAGGGCTTTTCATTGAAAAGAATTTCTCTTTACAACGCAATTGCTGAAGCAGCAAATAAATTTAACCATATTAGCACGACAAAGCAAGCACTATTTGGGATTTGGCGGATAGCACAAAGTGAAACGTGATCACTCTATGCTGTCCTCCCAGTCTTCCCCATCGTCCCACTCGTCGTCGAATTCATCCCTTTTCTTGTCTCGAATAAACCAGGCGACGATGAACAACGCGGCACCGGTTAAAATAAATATAAACTTGAAAACGTT
>CAYSNA010000044.1:0-18895 GCA_964432185.1 uncultured Cytophagia bacterium | reverse complement strand
GAGATCATCGGCGGATTGTGGACGAACAGTCTGGCCATTTTGTCCGATGCGATCCACGATCTTGGCGACAGCTTTTCACTCGGTTTGTCCTGGTACCTGGAGAAATACTCGAACAAAAAAAGTGATGCCCGATACACCTATGGCTATCGGCGTTTTTCGCTGCTGGCGGCTTTGATTAATACCATCATTTTGCTCACCGGCTCCATTTTTATAGCGAGCGAGGCGATTCCGAGATTGTTTTCTCCCGAACCTTCGAATGCAAAGGGTATGGTGTTGTTTGCCATCGTCGGCATTGTGGTGAACGGCGCGGCGGTCCTTCGGTTGCGCGGCGGCGCCTCACAAAATGCCCGCACGGTCATGCTGCATCTTTTGGAGGATGTGCTCGGCTGGATCGCCGTCCTGGTTGTGGCGATCATTTTGTTGTTCAAGGATATCCATGTCCTTGATCCCATTTTATCCATCGTTGTCACCGGCTATGTGTTGTTCAATTTGGCAAAGAATTTAAAAACAACCTTGTCGTTATTTTTGCAGGGCGTGCCAAACTCGCTTAATCCTGCAGAGATCGAATCCGTTCTCGTTCATATTGAAAAAGTTGTTTCTGTGCATCACCTGCATGTCTGGTCATTGGACGGGGAGCATCATGTCCTTACCGCGCATGTTGTGCTGGATGAATCCACGACTCGCGAGCATATCATTCAGATTAAAAAGGCCATTCACCAATTTGCCAAATCGCGCCACATCATTCATACGGCCATGGAATTCGAATTTGAAAATGAAGTGTGCGTGCTGGATTGATAGGGAATTTTGCAACTTTTTTCTCGGATGTTCATCGAATATAAAAAAACAGGAGAACAGTATGAGATATATAATTGCAACGTTTTTGATGACCCTAACATTTTTCAGTTTTCTCCATGCCGGAGATTCACCATCGTACGCTTTTTCGAAAATTGTTGAATTAAGCTATGAAGAGACGTTAACAAAGGTAACGGCTGATTTGAAAAGCGCCGGTTTTGGCGTCATAACTGAAATTGATGTTCAGGCGACGATGAAAGCCAAACTCGAAAAAGAGATGAAACCGTATAAAATTCTCGGCGCCTGTAATCCTACATTTGCCTTTGAGGCTATCCAGAAGGAAGAGCAGGTCGGTTTGTTTTTGCCGTGCAATGTTATTGTTTATGTGAATGATGGCGGCAAGACTGTGGTCTCGGCTGTTGATCCGGTGGCCATGATGATGGCGGTCGACAATCCGGAGCTGACAGAGACCGCGAAAAAAGTGCGAGAGAAGTTAAAAAACGTCATTGAAAATTTGTAAAAATGAAAAAGCCGAATCTTTAAGATTCGGCTTTTTTTATGCTTGAATCGATGGTGTGGTTTATACGATGTTGTTGAGCCACTGATGAACACAGCGCGGCTTTTGGCCGCAACCAAATAGTAGCCCGCCGAATCCACGGAAAAACGCGGATATTGCCAATTATACATCCGTGCAATTCCGCGCATTCCGTGGGCTCGTTCTTCGGAAAATTTTCAACGTGCTCAACAAACACAGTTTTACAGCTCGTATTCAACGCGGATTTGATCAATAAATGAATGCTAAAATCACAAGTCAAAAGGTTTTTTTATGTTCAACCAGAAGATTTTTTGCTGATCGATTTTATATCCGTGTTCTATCCGCGGCCAATTTTCACTTGGAAATTACCGCTGCAAAATCAGCTTGCGCGTTTGTTTGAAATCGCCGGCTTGCATCGTATAAAAATAAAGTCCGGATGCAACATCCGCGGCGTTCCATTCCACCTCAAATTCGCCGGCTTGGCGGAATTCATCGACGAGCGTGTCGATTTTTCGTCCCAAAACATTGTAAATGTCGAGTTTGACATGTTGAGCGTAGGGAAGCGCAAAACGAATTTTTGTATTCGGATTGAACGGATTCGGATAATTCTGCGCCAGTTCATACTGCAACGGCGATTGTGGATCGTCGGCCACGCCGGTGATGAATTTAAACTGCATCCAGTTCAAGTTGAACAGCGCTTTTGTCACTTTGATGCGCATGGTGTAACGACCTGCGGGAAGCACGCCGGTGTGTCTGGAGGTCGTCCAGGTTTGCCAGCCGCCAGTGGCGGCAAAGGTGACGCGATGAACGGTTTGCACGCGCGAGGCATCATCAATCAGGGATAATTCAATCCCGCCGCCGTTACTCTCCGAGGCCACGCGATACGACACATCATAAGTGCCGGCTCTGTCAATGGTGACGCGGTAATCCGCATAGTCGCCAACA
The DNA here is from genome assembly GCA_964432185.1 of uncultured Cytophagia bacterium. Taxonomy (GTDB): domain Bacteria; phylum Zhuqueibacterota; class Zhuqueibacteria; order Residuimicrobiales; family Krinioviventaceae; genus Kriniovivens. Next base: position 16,623 of record CAYSNA010000044.1, on the reverse strand, counting down.
TCCGAGTAGCCGAGGTTCTGGCCGCCGCCGGCATCCGATGTACTTTCCAGCTCAAAACCATGGTTGGCGTCAAAGGCCTCCGCCTGAATGAGGCCGGGAATGGCATGGCGCTCTTCGAGCAGATTTCGGGCGCGAAGATCAGCAAACGGTTGCAGCACCGATTGATCCAAAGCGGTGATGGCGTTGCCGGAATAGGATAGATACACTTGATCCTCATAATACAATTTTTCGCCCAGTGTAAAAACGATCTGGTAGCCGGAATTGTCAAGCTCAAACGAATTAACCGGAATGCCTTTTGTCGCCGTGCGGATGCTGAACCCGCCAGGAGGCGCGGCCGGTAAGGAGGGATCAATTTTTTTATTACACGATGCCACCAGCGTGTAGCCGTCATTTTCGACCGACGCGCTCAGGCAGACAAAATCCTGTTCATGCGTTGGCGTCGGATTGTTGATCTCGATAAAGTTGAGGTTGTAGCCGCTGGCTTCACAATAGATCTTGAGGATATGTTTGCCATAGTCGAGTATGATACCGTTGGTTTTGACCGTGCTCCAATTTTGCCAACCGCCGGTGTTTTTGAGGGTCAGGGTGCCGCTCACCGGGCGGCCGTCAAGTTCCAGCCGGATTTTTCCGGCGGCCGATGCCGCGGCAATGCGGAAGCCGACGTCATACGCCGCGGTTTCGTTTATGTTCACCGTGTAGGTGAGCCACTCGTTTTGGCTGATCCAGCCGACATTGTAGCCGTTTGACGCGGCAGCATCCGAGCACGGCTCAATGTCAACGCCATCATTGCGGTAGGCCCAGCCGTTGTTCCAACTGGTATACGTGCCGGTGGAGACGTGGTAGGTGGCCACGTCCTCGTCCCAATAGGCGATGCCATTGGCGCCGAGATCATAATCCGTGGCAAAGATGAGCCCCGGAATATCATGCCGCATGAATGGTTTGGGCGCACTGGTTTGCACCTGGCGGAACATGGCGTCGATCACATCCTTTTGATAAACGCAGTTTGCCAATTTGAGATTGTCCGCCAAATCCATCAAGCCCTTAAAGGCCGCATCCGCGGTGGGGGCGCTGCCGTTGCCGTTCCAATAGTCGAGCAGCCGGGCATATCCGGCCGATTTTTGCACGGCCAGCGGACCGTCAATTTCCTCGATTTTTTTGTACGGCCACCAGGCCCAGCCAATATTGTTCTCCTCGAACAACTTGATGGCGTCGGTGAACCACACATTCGAGTTCTCGCCGGCCTCGCCGCACCAAATCGGAATATTGTGACGATTACGAATATCCAGCATCCACTGGATCGAGCCCTGGTCATTGAGACTCCAATATTTGTGGAAACTGTAGACCATGTTATCATCCCACGGCGGCGTCATGCCGGTAAAATCGTTGGCGAACCAGTTGCCCTCAATAAAAATGATGTGATTCTTGTCGACCTCACGAATGGCATTGGTGATGGCCACGGACAAATCGCGCAGCGGCCGATTGTTGGTCATATCCCAATTGGTTTCGTTGATGAGGTCGTAACCGCCGATCCACGGCTCGTTCGCATAACGCTCGGCCAGTTTCCGCCACAGGGCGATCGTTTTATTGCGGTTTTCTTCACTCTCCCACAGCGAGGGCTTGGTCGGATCGTAATCGGAAATGCCCGACTCTTTGCCCTGGCCGCCCGGCGCCGCATGCAGATCAAGGATGAGATACATCTCATTGGCGGCGCACCAGCCGAGCAGGCGGTCGGTTAGTTGAAAACCCTGTTCGAGCCAGGTGTTTTGATTTTTCACCGGCTCCTGTTCAATCGGCAAGGTATAAAGATTATAATGCATGGGCAAGCGAAGGCTGTTGAATCCCCAGGCTTTCATGGAATCGACATCAACTTTTTGAATATAGTTTTCCAGCCAGGCATCGTAAAAAGTCGTTGTGTTTGCCGGTCCAATCAGGGCTTCAATTTTATTTTTGAGTTGATACTGCGCATTGGCAAAGCCGGAGGTCTGCATCATATAACCTTCCTGCAGCATCCAGCCACCGAGCCCCATGCCCCGCAACAGCACGTTGGCGCCGTTGCCATCAACAATATTTTTTCCATCAACATGCAGGAAGCCTTGCGAAAAACCGGAGACTGCCAGCAAACAAAACAATATAATGAGACTTTTTTGCATCAGAGTACTTTCTATTTGATAAACAATTTTATTAGCGGATCAATGTACAAATTGAGGCGGGAAAGCGCAAGGCTGGTTTTTGGCGGGAGGCTGGACCTGCTACTGTTGAGATTTTTTCGCGTGCCGGTAAAGGACGTCTTATGTTCTGAAAAGTCGTCTTAAACGTTACTGGATGCAAATTTCATCATTTCAACACGAATGAGAAAAGTTTTTGCTTTCATCATTCGTGTCATGATTTCATTGAAAAAACCTTTGATACAAATCAAAACATGCTTTGCCGGATGGACCCAAATGTGGTGATACCGGATGAGGCGTGAAAACTACACCCCCAATGTTGATGATCCGGTATCATCGCAAAAATCGATCTAATTGTTGACGTCGAGTTCGCCCGGTTGAAACTGCTTGAACAATTTTTCGGTCTCTTCATTCAACAGGACCCAAAGCCCGTAAATGCCGAACGCCGTGCCGATGGGAAAAGCGATCAAATCCAGAATGGCGATGATAATACCGAGGATTCGCCCCCAGGATTTCATTTTGAGAATGCCCCATCCGGCAATGATTTCCGGGATCGAAAAAATGGCAATAACGCTGGATACGGACGTCGCTACGATTGAGGTGATCATGATGGCTTGAGAATCACCCGACAGCAGACCACCGCCGGCGACGGCAAGAAAAACAATCCCGGCAGCCATCAACCCAAGCACGCCAAAAACGATGTTGATCAGACCAATGATTTTGATATGTGTGTCCATATTAACTCTCCGTGTGTAAAAGTTTTTCTTTTTTTATAAAGTGGTTAACGACCATAAAGCCGAAAAACATGAAAAATCCCACAACGCCGACGCTGGTCCACAACGTGGTTGGGCCATAGGTTTCGTAAATCCAGGCGCCAAGCGACGGCGAGACGACCATGGACATCGAAAAGGTGGTGTTGAACATACCGAGATATTTGCCGCGCGTGGCGTCGCTGGAGCGGTTGGCGATAAAAGCGACCACGAGCGGGAAGCAGAGCATTTCGCCAAAAGTCCAAACGACCACCGTGAATGCCACCCAGGCATAGCTTGAACCAAGCGGCAGCAACGCGATGCCAAAGGCCATAAAAAACGCGCCGACGGCAATGAATTTGATCGGATTATAATTTTCCAGTTTGTGCACCAGCGGCATTTCAACCAAAATGATAATGATCGCATTGATCGCCATGAGCGGGCCAATCTGGTTCTCCAGAAAGCCGTAATTTTCTCTCAAGTCGAGCGGCCACGAATTAAAAATCTGAAAAAACACCACGCCGGACAAAAAGAGTAAAAAGAGAACCATCAGGTAAATGCCGTCCGTCCATGGCCGTTTTGCCGATTTTTTCACCTCCTCCGTGATATGTTTGACGCCGGACAAATCGTGTTTGTAGATGAAATACAAATAGCCGGCGGCGGCGATGCAGGTCAATCCATCCACCCAAAACAACAGCGTATAATCAATGCGCGCCAGTAAACCGCCGACCACGGGGCCGATGGCAAATCCGAGATTAATGGCCAAACGCAAGAGCGCAAAAGCGCGCGGTCGACGTTCCGGCGGACTGACATCAGCGGCGGCGGTGGAGTTTGCCGGGCGAAAACCTTCGGCGATGACCGCGAGAAAAAATATCAACAGGGTGATGCCCCAGACATTCGTCACAAAGGACAAGGAGATGAATAATAGTCCTGCGCCGGACAGGCTAAAGAGTTGAACGCGCATTGGTCCGATTTCGTCCGTGAGGTAACCGCCGAGCATGGTGCCGAAAATGGCGCCAATGCCGTACACGCTGATGATGCGGCCGGCCGCCGATACGCTGATGCCGATCTCCCGCGTCAGATAGAGCATCAAATAAACGATCACCATGGAACCGGCGCGGTTGATAAACTGCACACCGGCCAGCTCCCACACCTGGCGCGGCAGCCCGGAATAGGCGTTTTTATACAGGTTGTAAATCGGTTTCATTAAAAGGCTTTCACAAAACGAAAAAATGTATCCCGGAACGGTTCCGCATGATAAAAACGTTCATATGACACTCAAAGTACTGGTTTTTTGAATAAATGCACAAGTATTATCAGTGTGATGAAATTCTTTTTGAACGGCTCATTCAGGTGGGACAAATACGGCGAGAACGAGTTGAAGTTTCTGCTCTGGAAACAATGACGCCGCCATGTGTCGTGCACTGGCGGCGTCCCGTGGTGTGCTTTATTGGGCTTGTGGCGTAAAATAACTATGAAATTCCTCGGCGCTTTTTTGCAGCGTCCAGGCGTGAAAGAATTGTTCTTTAACTTTATCAATGAGCGGCGCCGGCACAAACGGCGTGATCAGCTCGAGTATGTGCCCGCCTTCGATGTGACGGATTTCCTGCAACACCAGACCCACCGGGTGCTCACCCTGCTCCAGCATCAGTCGGGCGTCGATGGTTTTGACGATAGTGCCGGTTTTGAACCAGAGCGGCGGTTCATCGGATTTCTGATCCAGAATATTTATATCGAGCGGCGCCTGACCAACGCGCTGCCTCAGGGTGTTCACGAAATTTTGGACATTTAAATTGCCAACCTTGGCTGCTTGAGCCAAACTGGTGACGCGCGCCACGGTTTTCATCAAAAACGGATTTTGCAGCTTTTGAAACGCCGGCGCCATATCGATAATAATCTCCTTCAACTCCGGATAGGCCTCAATAATATCGGCGATTTTACTTTTGGGTGTGATATCAAACATGTGTTACTCCTTGTCTTTCGAATAGGATAAAAGTCGCTGCTCACCTTCAAGGCGGCGCAGAGGTGAAAGATTCTGCGACATTTCCAGGGTGCCGAGATAGTCGCCATTTTCATTGCGCACGGCAAAATATTCAATGTGGATGAACTTGTCGCCCATCTGAATCCAGAACGGCGCGCGGTTTTCCTTGCCGCTTTTGAAATCACGGAGAATCTGATCAACAATGTGCACGCTGGATGGCGGGTGGCACATTTTGACATCACGGTTGAGAATGGAGCGGTTGCGGTCAAAAATACGTTCCTTGCCCTGGGAAAAATATTTGACTTTGTCGTCCTTGTCGACAAAAGTGATATCGACCGGAAGGGTATTCAACACATGGGTCAACTCTTCAACACTAAAACTGCCGCTCGGGAGCTGCACCTTGTCGGCGTCGTGCTGTTCCACCGGCTTTGGTGGTATGTTTTGCGGCTGCCATGTGTCTTGCGGATCATACAAACAAAAGCCGATTTCGAGACTTTGATTGGCGATTTCAAACCAGTCGGCATCGGTCAATCGTTCCATACACATGGGAAAGAGGATTTTTTCTTCTTTGTAGATCATCTCTTCCACCGCCACAATGGCCGGTTTGATCAAAAAGTCGACGAGCGAGTCGACATCATCCCGAGTCAGCTCGCCTTCAACATTCAAGGCCTCGTGCACGGCTTTGAGCTGCTCGCGGATCTCATCGTGCTTGCCCCACATGACCGTTGGCGGACCGGTGATGCCGAGCTTTTCCAGATAGGGAAAAACCAGATTTTCTTTGCGGCGATAATGTTTATCGACATCCGACAGGTTGTTGAAAAACAACTTGAATTTCGGCAGCAGCCAGTTTATGGGCTGTGTCTGGATTTGCGCGATCAAATTCTCAATTTGAGCGATTTCCAGTTGCAGGGCACGATTCTCCTGTGTGAACGTATGCACCGGATGGCCGGCCGGGACGTTCAACGATTCGTCCTCGCTGACCACGCCTTTGAGCGCTTGCGAGTGCACATCGCATAATTTGATCACCTCTTCCTGGGGCAGGCCTTCGGCGATCAGTTCCTGTTCCACTTCCACAACTTCGCCATACGGTACCTGTCCCAACAGGTCAATCAGTTGGTTGCGCACCACACCCGGTTCTGTCCCTTTATGCAGTTGCAAAATCATATGCTTGAGCAACTGTTTACGTTTTTCAATATTATTAATGAGCTCGCTCATGATCTATCCTTTCAAAAAATATTAATGATTACTTTGAGTCGCCTGGCCGCGCGCGTGATCGTACTCGTCCAGGTGCTTGATGTAGTAGCGATAATCCTCCAGCGGAATATCGTTGTGCCAGACACCGCCGAGTCGTGCAGCGATAGAGCCGATTAAAAACAATCCGACGATGAGCCCGGCGTAGACAATCGGCTTTATCGCCAATTTCCGCTTTGGCGCCGACAGCGTCAGGGTGTCCTTCACCGGACAGACCGCGACACACAACAAGCAGGCATGGCACTCATCGGAGCGGACGGTTTTTGGTTTATGAACGGTGATGTTGACCGGGCAGACTTTTGTGCATTTTTCGCAGCTTATGCACGTGTCCGGATTTCGGCGAATTTTAAACAGGCTCGCCCAGCTCGTCATGCCCAATAAAGCGCCGTACGGACATAGGTAGCGGCACCAAAAATTGCGCAGCAGAATGGACAGCAACACCAGACCAATCAGCACTTTTATCGTCAGCGGCGTGGCGTCGAGAAAAAAGTTAAGCATTTTGATGTCGGCGACTTTATTGTACGGACTATACAAAAAGGCTCTCAACGACGGCACACTCATCTGTACAATCGCCCAGGCGAAAAAGAACAGCAGTAGATATTTCAAACTGCGCAGCGGATAATCAAGCCACTTCCAGACACGGCGCGGTTTATCAAATAGCAGCACATGGATTTTCGCCAGATAGTCGTTCAGCAAACCGACGGGACACACCCAACTGCAAAAGCCGCGTTTCAGCAGCAGCGCGGTCATTAAAATGAAGATAAAAATCAATAGACCGGATGGATGCATCATCGGGAAATCACCGGAGAGCAGCCAGTATTTCAGCGCCATCAGCGAGCTGATTGGCAAAAAGCCGTCCACGCCGGGCGGACGGGAAATAACGTGTTCAGCTTCCACTTGTAGCTGATGAACGAATATATAAAATTGCACACCAATGAGCAGAATGGTGGCGAGAAATCCGAATTGCACCGCCCGGCGCAGTTTGAACGTATCTTTAAAATAATTCATCATACATGACTTTCTTTGTTTGCCGGTATAATATAGGCAGGCGGTTGATGAGAATCCTTGATGCGGATCAAGTGAACGGCGGATTCATCCGATCGTGTCAAATTGATGTCACGATCGGATGAAAAAGAGGGAATCAGTACCGCGTTTCGAAAAATTCGTTCTGCAAATAGTCGTGCATTTTTTTATCGCGGGCGTTGTCGTCTGCTTCTCTTAAATACTGATACGGCTCCGCCGAATCCATCGCCAGAATGGAATGGCACATGGTGCAATCGTGCTTGATGCTTTCGCCGCTGTCCGTGCGCATAGTGGCATTGTGGCAGCGAAAACAGCCGAGATCGCGTTTGTGCCCAATGTGGCTGGGATAGGCGCCCCACTCGATGCGCATGTGATGATGCCTGTAGGTGGCGTAGGCGTGCTGCAGGACTTGCACCGTTCGATCCATTTCCCGCGTTTTGCTTGTGGACAGCTCGGGATAATTTCTCTTGTAATAATTGTAAATGTGATTGGCAATGCCCGCCTCAGCGGCGTCATTTGAGGCGTAACTGCCGGTGATGGCGGCGAGCGCTTCGCGTTTGACGAAAGGCAGCTCGCGGTCGATTTGACCGAGCCGAATGAGATCATCGACGACATCCTCGGGCTCTTTGTAAATATGCGTGGCGCGGTTGTGGCAATCGACGCAATCCATCACCCGTTCGTCTTCACCTTCTTGTTCGAAATCTGCAAGTGTGGTATTGTGAAAAATTTTGCTGCTGCCGTCTGCTTGCCGCGAGGTAACGGCCACCATGCGCTCGCGTTTGTCATCAACAGAAATATAGCTGATTTGGTTGGATACATTGACATGCCAGTGCGCACCGTTGCTGTGGCCAGGGCCGCCCGCATCAATTTTGACGTTCAGCGTCGTATACTGCGGCGTCGACACACTGTCCATGGCAAAACGGATGAAGGTGTCCAGGCGTTGTCCGTAAAATTTTTCCGGCCAGTGGCAGTGCTCGCAGGTTTCGCGCGCCGGTCGCAACGTGTGCACCGGCGTCGGAATCGGGCGATTATAAATGCCCAGCGCCGCGAGATACATTTGGCGCACGCCGTTCAGCTTGGAGGCGATCAACGCATCGATGCCTTCACCCACGTGGCATTCCACGCATTTGACGCGCGCGTGCGGCGATTCCTGATAGGTCACCCATTCCGGATTCATCACCGTGTGGCAGGCAGTACCGCAAAAATGCGCCGAGTCCATAAAGTGCAGCATGCGCAGGCCGGCCAGACTGAGGATAACGACATTAATCAGCGTAAGAGTGATAATCGTGCGAAACAAGCGCGATCCGGAAAACCGGGTACGGACATCGTCCGAATCAAATTGTTCATTCAACAACTCGCGCGTCGATTTGCCGCGTTCCTTTTGATATTTTCGCCAGCCAATGGGGATGAGCACCAAGCCGATCATGAACAGCGCCGGGAACGCCAGGTAGGTAATCAGCCCGAGATAGGCGTTGGCAATGAATCCGAGCAGATCAGCGATTTCAAAAATCAAAAAGGCGATAAAGACCGTCGTGACCAGAATGACGCCGGTGCGGCCGATTTTATTCACCGATACACCGCGGATGAAATTCTTGTATTTTTGAAACATGAGAATTCCCTGTGACCTGTTGATGAAAATCGCAAGGGACGATATCCCCTGCGATGTGAATTGGCCTAATTGTTTTCAAACATAGATTTATAGATGCGCTGCATGTCGCCGGATTTGATTTTTGCTTTCAATTCGGCAGTGGAGCCGTTCAACCAGGCGTGCATGGGATCCTTTGTCAATAAATTGTCGATATAGGCGTTGACCTCGGCATCTCCAAATTCCTGCGCCTCGGGTAGAAATTTGAAATAGAAATGCTGCGCCACTTCGTACATGCCGTGCCACCATGTGTAGTCCGGGCCCATCATCGCCGCGCCGTGGCGCGCGCGGCGGCCTTCGTGATGCCACAGTTCCCAAAAGGTCCATTCAATTTTATTGGAAAAACTGGCCGGATGTTCCAGCAGCTTTTTGTTCTGGATTTTCGTCATAATTTCCAGCGCCGGTTTGGCAAATTTTTCATTATACAGCACAACCGTGGCATCATATTGATAATAGTGTCCATCGACAAAGGTGCTGCTGTGACAGGTGCGGCAAACGTCCTTCATGTTTTCGCGCTTTTGTGCCGCATTTTCCAGTTTGGTCGAGACGATCGGTCGCAGCGTCCACGAGATACGGTCGCCGACATCGTGCGTTATCGTTTGTTTGGAGGTGGCGGACATGTGGCACGAGGCGCAGGTCGGCGCTTCAAAATAATCCTCGCCAACAATCCATCGGTCGGCTTTCAGGTTCATCTCATCCAGGTGCGTGTAATAGGCGTTGCCGTGTTTGGATTCTTCGTACACTTCTTTTTGCGGATGGTCGGGGCCGAGATGACACTTGGAACACGCCTCAGGCTGACGCGCCTGCGCTTTGGAAAACGAGTGTCGCGTGTGACAGGCATTGCACGCTCCCAGTGACCCATCCGGATTGATGCGGCCGATGCCCGAGTTGGGCCAGCTTTCCGCGGATAATTTATTGGATGTGTTTTTATCGATTTTCACTTTGCTGCCGTGGCAACTTTCGCAACCCTGAATGGCCACCGGATGACCGCCGGCGACATGCGCCAGGTAGGCATCATTGGAATCCAGAATTTGTCCGGCTTTGGCATGATGCGAACCGTCCACTTCCTGCATCTCTTTTTGATGACACTTGCCGCAGTCTTTCGGCGTTACCAGCGTGGCGATAAAGGCGCCGTAATGCTCAAAAGCGTCCACATCTTTTTTCGCCGCGCCGTGGCAATCGATGCAGGTGACATTGTGCAACGCATGCGCAGACTGGAACCACTGGTTGTAAAGACCAGCGCTTTCCTTTTTGTGACACGCCATACATTTCCCCGCCACTTCTTCGTTTGCGGAAAAAAGCGGCACGGATAGAACGAAAAACAGAAGGAGTAGGGGAATTGTTGTGCTCATGACAGCCTCCTATTCGAGAAAATTCAACAACGTGGGGTGATGCACTGAATTGAACTGCATCGATCCTGGTGGATGTGGCATTGTTCACTTTATAATACATAATGCGGCCGACAAAACCAAATCAGCGCCACAACGTGTAATCACATAGCCAAAGCAAAATAGGGGATCAGTGGATGTATAACCTTGATCCGGATCAAGAAAGCGTCATTAAAAGAACGAAAAAAATTAGACTTTTTGCGGCGTGGCGCGGTGTTCACGCCGGCCGTCGATGAGATGCATGAGTGCCAGATAGGGGTGACGAAAGAGCATGCGTGGGCCGGCAAAGCGCATAACCAGGCGAATGCGTTCGCGCATGTCATATTTATAGCAGTGCGTTGTGCAGTTGACACAGGTCGGCTTGTCGTATCCGTACGGACATCGCTCAATGCGCTGTTCCGCATAGTGCGACAAGTATTGACAGTCATCGCATAATTCACCGTCTCCGCTGTGGTGATAGGAGCAATACATGCGAATCATGGTCTGCACGGTTTTCTGTTCGCGGTTAAGGCGAGTTGCTTGTCGATGAGGTGCCATTGTCCTTTACGCTGCTTTTTTTAAGTTCGTCCAACTGCTTAAAACACTGACTGTAACGCTCATCATTCCCGTATAGTTCCGTTTGACACGTGTCCGCTATCAGTGAGCCAACAGTGTTCAATGCCGATGCCGCCTCCCAATAAAAAAAGAATTACCTCTCGTTCTACTGTGCCTTATCTTTTCTGGGTCAAAACCGCTCGCAGTTCGTTGATAAAGGACTTGTTTTTCAAACAGCAAAGAACTATTTTTTCGTGCATAAAGATGAAGGATAGGCATGGAACAATTTGTCGTGGTGTATGTCACTTGCAGCTCGGCGGCCGAAGCGGATGAGCTGGCCGAAAAAATTGTGGCTGATCGGTTGGCGGCGTGCGTTAATATCATCAACGGCGTCCGCTCGATATTTCACTGGCACGGCAAGGTGGATAATGCTGCTGAGAGTCTGATGATCCTCAAGACACGCAAAAAATTGTTAAAAGAAGTGATCAATTTTGTGCAATTGCACCATTCTTATGATGTGCCGGAAATTATCGCGCTTCCCATAGTCGGCGGCTCCGATGAGTATTTAAGCTGGCTCGAAACGGAAACGCTGGATTTATGAGAGTGACGATTCTCGGCTCGGGCACCTGTGCCGTCACCAGGGAACGGTCGTGTTCGAGCTATCTCATACAGGCTGGCGATTTGAATGTGCTGATGGATCTCGGGTTTGGCGCCATGCGCCGGATGGCCGAAGCCGGCATCGATTACCGAACTATTGACGCCATTTTATGCACCCATTTTCATCTTGATCATATTGGCGATGTGTCGCCTTTTCTCATGGCAACGCGATATACGCCTGGATTTCAACGGCAAAAGCCATTGACGTTGATCGGGCCACACGGATTCGAGTCCTTTCTTTTGGCGAGTCGAGACCTGTACGGCGATTGGTTGCTGCCGACGGACGATTATCCTTTAAAAATTGTCGAGCTGGAAACGGAACAATATCAACTTGGCGAGTGTCTAATAGAGGCGAAATCCATGTTTCACTCGCGGCCGACAAATGGTTATTCTGTTGAATATCACAACAAAATATGCGCTTACTCTGGTGATACGGGCCCGTGTGATGAACTCGTCAGTTTGGCTCAAAACGCGGATGTGGCGATTTTTGAATGTTCGTTTCCGGATGATCAGCCGTTCGAGTTTCATTTGACGCCCACACAGGCCGGCGACTTGGCGAAACGGGCGGGTGTGAAAAAGTTGCTGCTGACGCATTTATATCCCATGATGGACGAGATCGATGTTGTAGCCGCGGCAGCCCGCTGTTTTGATGGCGAGATTGACGTCGCCCGCGATCTGGACGTGATTGATATATAAAGGACTTTAGTGCTCAAGAATCGCACATATATTTTAGCGCTAGTTATTTCCATTATGTTCCACCTGCTGCTTTTTTTGCTCAAACCGCTCGTGGGCGTTCTCGGACTGGCCGATATCCTCAAAGCCGAAGAACCGGTGGAAGACGCGCCATTGGTGTTCGAGCTCGTCGATCCTTACCAACCGCCGGAAGAATTGGTCGAGACGCCCGAGGACGCGCGTGTGGATGCCCCGCCGGACAATGCGCAATTTTTATCCGATAAGAACGCGCGCGCACAAGACATGCTGGACAATGTACTGCTGCCTGACGGTTTGTCTTTTAGCGACGGGGTGTCCGATTTTAAAACTTTTGCCGGTGGTGGTCCCATCGGTGATCCGACGGTGTGGCAAAATCAACAGCAACAGCCGCCGCAGGATGCACTGGATGGCGAGAGACCCGACGCGGAGGATTTGAACGATCAGGATGGCGAGCGCGATCCGTACGATCGTGGAGATGTGGCGATTTTGAACGAAGAACTGGCGACGCCGCAGAAAAAGTTCAGCAAAGAGATGTTGCGCGGCACAACCAATCCCGCGTCGCCGTTTCGCAGTCAGTTTTCTGATGACGCCAACTGGAATAATCAGCAGTCCAGTGCCGAGGCGCTGGGCGGCATTTCCCTCAGCACTTATGAGTGGGATTACGCGCCCTATCTGCTGTACATGAAACGCCGCATCCGCGAGCACCTCTATCCACCAACGGCGTTCATTCAAATGGGCGCCATCAGCGGCCAGGTGACGCTGAGTTTTGTCCTGCGGCGCGACGGCACCGTTCGAGATTTGAAATTCATCGACAATGAAGGACATGACTCCTTTATTGATCCCAGCCTTAATTCGGTAAAAGCGTCCGATCCATTCAAGCCTCTGCCGGATCATTTTCCCGATCCGTACTTGGAACTAACCTGGACTTTTGTATATTCGGTGTATCGATAATAATCCCCAACTCGTAAAATTAAAAAGAAAAGTATGAAAAACGCTCGTCCTCTCATTGTGCAAAAGTACGGCGGCAGTTCGCTGGCCACGCCGGATCACGTCCGCCGCGTCGCTCGTCACGTCATTGCCCGCAAGGAACAGAATTGCGATCTTGTGGTCGTCGTTTCGGCCATGGGAAAAACCACGGACAGTCTCGTCAAACTCGGCCATGAGCTCAATCCGAATCCCGATAAACGTGAAATGGATGTGCTGCTCTCCACCGGAGAACAGATTTCCATCGCCGCGTTGGCGCTGGCCATTCATGCAACCGGACCATATCAGGCCGTCAGCTTTCTCGGCTCCCAGGTCGGTATTTTTACCGATGATTTTCACGGCGCGGCGCGCATTCTGGAAATTTCCGGGGAGCGCATTCGAGCGGCATTGGCCGAGGATAAAATTGTCATCGTCGCCGGATTCCAGGGCGTGTCCGTGCACAACAACATCACCACGCTCGGGCGCGGCGGATCGGATACCACGGCCGTGGCGCTCGCGGCCGCGCTCAAGGCGGACGATTGCGAGATCATGTCGGATATCGACGGCATTTATACCGCCGATCCCAAAGCGGTGGTGAACGCCAGACGCATTGACACGATCCATTATGATCAGGCATTGGAAATGGCGGCGGCCGGCGCCAAGATGCTGCATAAAACGTCTATCGAGTTTGCCAAGCGCCATCGCATCAATTTGTCGCTCGGCTCTTCGCTCTCCGGCCATATTGGCACCACCGTTATGGACACACCCCTCGGTAACGGTACGGTCACCGGCGTGACGGCCGATGAGGATGTCGCGCTCATCCGGTTTGCCCTGAACCAGAACGATGCGATGAAATTACCGCCGCTATTCTCAAAACAAAAAATACATCTCAAGTTGTGGCAGTCGGTGTCCGGACTCGGCCTCATCGGTGTAGCCAAGGGTGACAGTAATTTTGCCATGCGGCTCATTCGTGAAAAAACAACGGACGCCTCCGTTGATGATGAGTGGTCGCTCCTGACGCTCGTCGGCGACGGCATCGGCGTTGGCACGCCTATCGCTGAAAAGTTCTTTCAGGTGATGAACACATTGAACATCAATTACGGCGCCGTGGTTACCGGTGAATTATTTTTACGAGTGCTCTGTCCGCGCTCGCGCATCAAAGTCGCGCTGGAAACCGTCCATCAGGAGTTGCTGGAACACATGCCGTAAAATTCAAGCCGCATCCTCTTGTGATAATAGAATGCGCCCTCACGTCATTCTTAATTTTTAACTTTGTAACATATGGATGAATCATGAAATCTCACATGCCCATTTACCTTTTGATTGCAGCGCTTTTCACACTTTTGTCAAACACGACCGCTCAAACCTTGTCCGGTACTCTGGAGAAGGATACCACCCTGACGGCGGCGCTTTCGCCGTGGGATATTCCCGGCGATGTGGAGGTGCCGGACGGCATCACGCTGACCATTGAACCGGGCTGTACGCTCTATTTTCATGAAAGCGTCGGCATTATTGTGCGGGCAGGTGGAAAGCTCCTCGCTCTTGGTGATGCGGACAATCGAATTGTGATGACGCGTCGCCCGGATACGCAAGAGCGCTGGAACGGCATCGAACTGGATCATACACTGGAAGATAATGTTATTGCGTATGCCGATATATTACACGGCGATCGTCAAAGTCAAATTATTGATGTTCACCGCGCCAAGGTTGTCCTCGACAACCTCACCTGGGATACGCACAATCGCATCATTGTTGAGGTGTATCATCCTCGCGCCATCATTCAAAGTTGTACCTTCCCCAGCGTCGATGAGGTGGAGGTGGTGCATGGCGAATATCTTGAAAATGATGAATATCTCATCCTTATTGGAAACACGTTTGGCCGCCCCAAAGGCTACAACGACGTCATCGATTTTACCGATTGCAAACTCCCCGGCCCCATTCTGCAGGCCTACAACAACGTTTTTCTCGGCGGTGGTGATGACGGCCTGGACCTTGACGGCACGGATGCGATTATCGAGGGCAATGTCTTTATGAATTTTCACAAGGATCACGACGGATCGAGCACGTCCAATGCCATCGCCACGGGAATACGCAATGGCAAAACCTCGGACATTTATGTATATCGAAATATTTTTTATGATAATGACCACGCCGTGCTGCTCAAGGAAGATTGTTACATGCACGCTGCACACAACACGTTCGTCAAGTCCGATTCCGGCGTGATTAATTTTAGCGAATGGCCGGATCGCGATGTCGATCCGGGAAAAGGCGCTGATCTTGTCGGTAATATTTTTGTTGATTATAAGCGTCTTTTTGAAAATCAGTTCGCTCAGGCCGGTGATCCCGATCCGGTCATCACGGTAAACTATTGCATCGTTGACAGCTCCGCTTTTGAATTGGGCGACTATAATATCGATGCCGATCCCTTGTTCGTTGATCCGGCGGGTGATTTTCATCTTTTGCCAAACTCGCCGGCTATTGGCGCCGGACCGAATAGCCTCAACCTTGGCGCTTATGTGCCATCCGGCGCTGCCATTGCCGGCGAACCGGCGGATACGACGCAGGATAAAACCGCGACGCTGATGATCGGCGGGCCGGGAGTCGTCGCTTATCAATATGTCGTGAATGATCCGAATGGAGCGTGGAGCGATGAGCAGATCGTCGCTTCTCAGCCGACGATCGACCTGGAGAATTTACAAGTCGGTGAGTCCTACACGGTTTACGTCAAAGGAAGAAATATCGCCGGGCGATGGCAGGATGATCCCGAGTACGCGGCGTCCAAAACCTGGATGGTGTATGATCCTGCCGGCGCCGTGAAGATCGACGCGAGTGTTAAACCGGCGGGCCATCACCTGGATGACGTTTATCCCAATCCCTTTAATGGCACTACCCACATTCGTTTTGCGCTGTCATCTCCGGAGCATGTCAGGTTGAATGTGTACGACGCCATCGGCCGGCACGTGCAGACGCTCGCGGATAAAAACTTTACCGCTGGGCAGCATTCGATCCAGGTGCAGGCGGATGTTTGGCCGAGCGGCGTGTATTACTATGCCATCGAGGCGGGTGATTTTAAACAAACCAATCGGTTCGTTCTCGTTCGATAACTTGGAAGAATGGAGCGCGCCGAACTTGAGCGACAACCGGGCCATGACCTTTGTGCCCAATCGATCAAGTTTTAGCGCGCTTTTAGTGGCGGATCAGCGTTTCGATCTCATCAAGATGCAATTTGAAATGCCGCAAATAATCGATGACCATCGCCTCAAGCGTGATCTTTTGTCCCACCGCTGACAGCCATTCGTTCTGCAGTTTTTCGGGATTAATGTTTTTGATGACGTGCACGATGTGCAAATTCGTTGAGCGCCACAGCTCAATTAACAGCGACCACTCTTCGTCCTGATAATGTTGCAAGGCGATCCAGCGGTCGTTATTGCCGAAATTGGCATAATCCGGATATTTGCATGGAGACGGTTGATATTGCAGATGAATTAAACGATGCGTGTTATTCGTCGCCGAATCCACCATGTGCCCAAGAATCTGTTTGATGCTGCGATTTTGG
>CAYSNA010000043.1:0-19070 GCA_964432185.1 uncultured Cytophagia bacterium | reverse complement strand
GCGCGGCCGAGTACTTTCGCGAATGGGGCGTGCGCGATCTGCAATCCATGGTGTATCGCGACCGCAACCATCCGTCAATTTTCATGTGGAGCATTGGCAATGAGGTTGATTATCCCAACGATCCCTACAGTCATCCCATTTTGAATGAACAAGGCATCGGGCAGCAGCACACCTGGGGATATAAAGAGAGCCAGCCGCATGCCGATCGACTTGGCGACATTGCCAAGGAGCTGGCCGCCACTGTGCGCGCCATTGATAAGTCACGGCCCGTGACAGCCGCGCTGGCCGGCGCGGTCATGTCGAATGAAACCGACTATCCCGCAGCGCTCGATGTGGTGGGCTACAATTACACGGAAAATCGTTACCAGGCGGATCATGAAAAATATCCGAACCGCATATTATACGGCAGCGAAACGCGGCACGATTTGCCGGCCTGGAAAGCCGTGACTGACAACGATTTTATTTTCGGCCAGTTCATCTGGACCGGTTTCGATTATCTCGGCGAAGCCGGGCCCTATCCCTCACGCGGCTTCACCACGGGCATGATCGATTTGGCGAATAATATTAAACCGCGCGGCTACTGGCGCAAAGCGCTCTGGTCCGAAAAACCGACGGTTTACCTCGGCACATATCCCAATTCCGGCAGACGGCGACCGTCCATGGATGCCGGACGCAACTGGAATTATGAGCAAGGCCAGGAGATTCGCGTGGTGTGTTATACCAATGGCGACGACGCCGAACTTTTTCTCAATGGAAAACCGGTTGGCGAGCGGAAACCGTATGACGACCAAACGGCCATCATTTATTGGGATATTCCGTTTCAGACCGGTGAGTTAACTGTCAAGGTCTATAAAGCCGGAGCCGTTGTTGCCGAGGATACTATCAAAACCAGCGGCCGCCCGTTTGCCATTCAAGCCGCCCCAACGACGACGACACTCAAAGGCAAAATGGATCTTGCCGTTGTCTACCTGAACATCGTGGACGATAATGGCAACTTTGTTTATGTGGCGGATAATAATGTAACCTGTGACATAGATGGCCCCGTGCGACTGCTGGGATTGGAAAACGCCTCTCGAAATGTGGCAGAAAATTTTCGCACCAATTCTTTGAGATGCAATGATGGCCGGCTGGTCGCTTATCTGCAAGCCACAGGTGAGTCCGGGCAGGCCAAAATCACCTTCACGTCGCCGCTCCTGGAAAAAGCGGTTGTGATGTTGAACTGCGAATCGCACTAAGCTACCCAAACCGAAACGTGAGGTCATTGTCATTTTGAAAAAACGCCCACTATTCGCCATTTTTTTCGCTCTGCTTTGCCTTTGCAACACCGCGTCGGCATCCGACAAAATGCTGTTCTGGTCGACGCAGAAAAAAGGCGCCAATGGGGCGCTGAATACATTCCGACCGGAATGGTTTGCGGCGGCCGCGGACGTTGGATTGCAGTTTGTGCGTTTTGCGCCGGACAATCTGCCCGCGGATGAGCGCGATTTCCTCATCGGCAATGCGGATGATTTTACCGGCATAAACGACAACGATTTTGCCTTGCTCTGGCAACTGCTGGATACAGCGCAGACTAACAGCGTCAACGTTGTGCTTGTGATGTATTCGTTGCCCGGGTGCCGCTGGCGGCAAAAAAATGGTGACGTGAACGATGCGCGACTCTGGCGGGACGAGACCTTTCAAATCCAGGCGATCGAGTTTTGGCGGCAATTGGCCTTGCGGCTAAAAGATCATCCGGCGGTTGTGGCCTACAATCCGCTGAATGAACCGCATCCGGATCAATCCTTTGGTTTTGAGGACCCCACCCCGGATTTTGTCCGGTGGTTCGAAAAATCAAAAAACACCCCGGCTGATCTGAATCTATTTAATCGCCGCATGGTCGCGGCCATTCGCAGCGTTGATCCGGCGACGCCAATCATGCTGGATGGCTACTTTTTCGCCGATGCCAAAGGCTTGCCTTTTGTCGAACCTGTTAACGATGAAAAAACACTTTACGCCTTTCACAATATCACGCCGTGGTCATTTGCCGCCTTCCGCATAAACAAGGGACGCTACAGTTACCCCGATACAATGCCGAACGTCTGGGATGGCCCCGGCATGCCATGGACATTCGACGACCTCGCCCAACGTCTTGATCCGGTCATCGAATTTGCCGACAGCCACAACCTTCCGGCGCATCGTATCATCGCCAGTGAATTCTGGTGCGACCGTCGAGTGTCCGGCTGTAAGGAATATTTAGCTGATGCCATCAGACTCTACAACTCGAAAAACTGGCATTGGGCGTTTTATGATTTTCGCTCGGACGGCTCGTGGGGCGGCCTCGATTATGAGCTGGGATCGGAAAATCTCGGCACGGAATTCTGGCAGGCGGTTGAGCGCGGTGAGGATCCGGAAAAGTATAAAAATCGACATGACAATCCGATTTGGAATGTGCTAAAGGAACAATTTGAATAGAAATCTCAAAAAAGGAAGACCATGACGCTCACCCACTCTCGATTACTCGTCGGTATTTTGATAATTATCCTTTGTGTGTTGAATTGCACAAAAGATGCACCCCGAACGCAACAAGAAATTCTCGCGCATGCGACAACTCTGCATGACGAAATCTTTACCATTGATTCACACGTTGATATTCCCGGTGAAGAGTACGCTACCGAAAAATACGATCCGGGCATCGATCATCCTGATTTGCGCTGCGATTTGGTGAAAATGCAGCGGGGAGGTTTGGACGGCGTTTTTCTCGCGGTGTATGTACGCCAGGAGCACGAGTTAACGCCGGAAAATTATGCAAAGGTCCAGAAGGTGGCGCAAAAACGATTTGCCGCCATTCACCGCTTGACGGACATGTATCCAGAGCGCTGTGAACTGGCGCTGAGCGCTGATGATTTTGAACGCATCGCTCAGAGCGGCAAACGCGCTATCATGATCGGCCTGGAGAACGGTTTTCCTCTTGGCGAGAATCTCGATCTTGTCAATTCCTATTATGATCTCGGCGCGCGTTACATTACACTGTGTCACACCTCTCACAACCAGATTTGTGATTCATCCGGGCCGGACAGCAGCTTGCACGATGGTCTATCGGATTTTGGTAAAAAAGTGGTTGACCGTATGAACGAACTCGGAATGATGTGCGATGTCTCACACATTTCGGAAAAATCTTTTTTTGATGTAATCGACATCTCAAAAGCGCCGATTATCGCGTCGCATTCCGGATGTTCCGCCATTTATGCAAGCGATCGTAATTTGACCGATGCGCAATTGCTCGCCTTGAAGAAAAACGGCGGCGTCATTCAAATTGTCACGCTGGAGGAATATTTGGGAGAGGAATCGCCGGCGCGCAAAGAGGCCATTCAAACACTGCGCGCGGAACTCGGCGTACCCACCTGGGATGAGTGGCAAAAACTCACCGATGCCGAACGGGAGGCGCTCGAACCGGCGGTCAATGAGTATTATAAGCGCCGGCGCGTGATTTCCGAACAATTGCCCATCGCCACCATCACAGAATATGTGGATCATATTGATCATGCTGTAAAAATTGCCGGCATCGATCACGTCGGCATTGGCACCGATTTTGACGGCGGTGGCGGATTCTCCGGTTTTCAAAACCATGCCGAAGCGCTGAACGTCACCATCGAACTCGTTCGCCGCGGCTATTCGGATGAGGATATTGCCAAAATATGGGGCGGTAATTTCTTGCGAGTGTGGCGGCAGGTTGAGCGGGTTTCGAACGATTTACCAGCGTCTTGATTGTTCATTAACATAACCATGATTCAAAAAATAAACCTTGATTTTTTCCGTCTCGAACGCTAAACTGGATGTTTGATTTTTGATTTATGTGAACGAGACGGATGAAACTTACTAAAGAACGAATACGCCACGAAGCCGGCAGCGACATTTATCGCCGCGGTGAACGATATTATAAAAAGAAACTCGTCAAACTCATCTCAATAGAGTTGGATCGACTGGAAGCCGAAGTTGAAGGGACGATCCCGTATCGCGTCAGCGTGCAGGAAATCGGCGAGAATCTTTATTCCAGTTGCACCTGCCCGTATTGGACCACCTGCAAGCACGTCGTTGCGGCGCTGCTCGAAGCCAGAGATTGGTACGAGGACAACGCCGCCGAATTGCAGCACGCGCGCACGCACCCCTCCTGGAAGAAATTTTTCGAAAAGGTGATGGACGTTGAAAGCGAATCACCGAAAAAATCATTGCAGCAATGGCGCATTGTCTATTTGCTCGATCTGAACAAGGAATCCTGGTCGCTCACGCCGCAAAAAGCGTATATGAAAAAAAACGGCTTTCTTGGCCGATTTTCCAATATTGGCGATTTTGACCTTTCCAGCAAGGAACTGGTGTACGCTCCGAACGATCCGATTGTGGTGTCGCACATCCAAAAAATAGAACAGCAGAACAATTCGTTCTATAACAACCGCTATTTTGGCCGCGCCTCGCTGACGGATGTGCAGGTTTATCACTATCGTTACGGCAGCCGGCTCGGGCCGTTGCTGGATTTGCTCGCCGACAGCAAAATTTATCTGACGCCCTTTGATGATCAGCTCGCCCCAATAAAATTTGAAAAGAAAAGAGCGCAGATCCGTTTTTCCTTCGAACACGAAAACGACGCGTACGAACTTGTGCCCTTTATTACTTTAAAAGGTGAAGAAGAACGACTGGACTCGAGCTACAAAGTGCTCACCGAAGATCCGATCTGGCTGTTAAAAGAGAACACCTTTATCAAAATTGATAATTTACCGAATGCCGGACTTTTTGTGCCATTCACAAAGGCGAACATTACCCTCACCATTCCCGATGATGAATTTCCGGCGTTTCTCGAAACGGTTTATCCACGGTTGCGAAAAAAAGCGCCCATCCCGCTGCCATCGTCACTGAATGTGTCGTTGATTGATTCGATTGCGCGGAAACGCATTTATTTGAGCGAAAGCGAGCGACATCTCGATGTGTCGCTGAAATTTGAATACGGGCCGACCGAAATTGATTTCCTTGATCCACAGGATTCCTTTTTTCGCAAACACAATGGCACGATGATTTCGGAAATCATCCGCGACCGTGAGGCGGAAAACGAAGCCTGGAATCGGCTCATGGATTCCGGTTTGAAGGATGATCCCAAAGGCAGTTTGCGCATCATCGATTCGCGCGCGCTCAAATGGCTCTTTCACAATCTGCCCGAGTTGTCCGCGCAAGGTTTTGAATTTGTTGGCCGCGAAAATCTTGAACGATACAAAGTTCGAACCGGCGAGCCTCATGTGCGCGTCGGCATCAGCACAAATATCGACTGGTTTGACCTCAACCTGGAAATTGATATTGACGGCATTGCGCTGTCGCTGAAAGAACTGCGAAAAGCGATCCGGCAAAATTCGCATTACGTGCGGCTGGCGGACAAAAGCATCGCTCAACTATCGGATGAATGGTTTAAAAAATTCCAGCATCTGTTCAATTTTACCGAGACCGACGACACGAGCGTCAAAGTATCAACACACCACGCGACGTTCATCGACAAGCTGTTCGCACTGGTGGATGATTTTCAAGCCGACGAGCAGTTCCGTCAGAGCGTGGAAAAGCTGGGTTCTTTTGCCGGCATTGTCGATGTGCCGCTGCCGCGCACCCTCAAAGGCGAGCTGCGGCCGTATCAAAAAGCCGGTTACAATTGGCTCTATTTTTTGCAGGACTATGGTTTTGGCGGCTGCCTGGCGGATGATATGGGCCTGGGTAAAACGATCCAGACGCTGGCGGTTTTGTTAAAGGATAAAGAGCGCGGCAACACCACGCCGTCGCTGATTGTTTGCCCGACGTCCGTCGTGTATAATTGGGAAAAGGAAGTTCAGAAATTCACCCCCGATCTCAAAGTGCTCATTCATGCGGGTATCCAGCGCGAACGCGATACGGATCAGTTTAAAAACTATGACATCATTTTAACCAGCTATGGCATCATGCGGCGGGATTTACCGTTCCTGAAGGATTATGGCTTTCACTACGTCATTCTGGATGAATCGCAAAAGATCAAAAATCCATCGTCGCAAACGGCGAAAGCGGCGCGGCTGCTGCGCACACGTCACCGCCTTGTGCTCACGGGCACGCCGGTTGAAAACAATACCATCGAGCTCTGGTCGCAATTTGCGTTTCTTAATCCGGGGCTGCTGGGTTCGCTCTATTATTTCAAGCGCGCCTTTTCCAATCCCATTGAGAAAAAGTTGGATGAAGGCGCGGCCGCCTTTTTGCGTGATATGATTTTTCCGTTCATTTTACGGCGAACCAAGGAAGGCGTCGCGCAGGAATTGCCGCCCAAGATCGAACAGACTTTTTATTGCGCCATGAATCCGGAGCAGGAACAACTCTATGCCTATTGGCGTGATCACTACCGGGCAAAGATTCTCGATTCGATTGATCAGGTCGGTTTGAATAATTCCCGCATGAATGTCCTTGAAGGTTTGGTCAAGCTGCGGCAAATTGCCTGTCATCCCTATTTGGTGAATAAAGCGATCGACGAGGATTCCGGCAAGTTTGAATCGCTCAAAGAACTGACCGAAGAGATTCTGGCTGAACATCACAAAGTGCTCATCTTTTCGCAGTTTGTCAAAATGCTCAAACTCATGCGCGGTCATTTTGACGACAACGGAATTCCGTACGAATATCTCGACGGCCACACGACCAACCGCATGCAACGCGTTGATCGGTTTCAAGCTGATCCGGACGTGCGCGTCTTTCTCATCAGCCTAAAAGCCGGCGGTGTGGGATTGAATTTGACCGCTGCCGATTATGTCATTCACTACGATCCCTGGTGGAATCCGGCGGTTGAGGTGCAGGCGACCGATCGCGCGCATCGTATCGGCCAGGATAAAAAAGTTTTTGTCTATCGCCTCATCACCAAAGGATCGGTGGAGGAAAAAATGCTCGAGTTGCAGGCGCGCAAGAAAAAACTCGTGTCCGATCTCATCACCACGGACAGCAGCTTTTTCAAATCGCTTACGCGGGATGATATTGATATTCTTTTTGGCTAATTCCAGTGAACGCCATGCCGCAACAAACACCATTGTAAAAGGAGAGGACCATGACCATCAACGGTCTCGACATCACGATCAACGATGACGATCTCAACAGCATCATCTCACAAAAGATCCCGGCGCAAAACAAGATTTCCAATGTTTATGCCACGATGGATACGGATCGCATTGTTTTTTCCGGCACAATGAGGGTGCTGCTTCCGGTCAATTTTGAGGCAACGTTTTTGATCTCATCCACCGAAAAAGAAATTGTGGCGCGTCTGGAAGAGATTCGGCCGATGAGCGCGCTTGCCGATCAGTTCAAGGGGAAAATTCTCGAAAAGATCGCAACCGCTGCCCCGTTTCTGCATTTGAAAACCGAGAACGATTCCATTCACATCTCGGTCGATGCGCTCCTGCACAACAATGGCATCAACTCCGATCTGAGCATTAAGGAGATGTCTGTGGCCAGGCATCAACTGTCATTAAAACTGGCTGGAAATATTACACTCTAGTCTTCACCCGAGATCGAATTCTCGATATTTCTGCACAATCTTGTCACCTGCACGGTTTTTCCGGTTGCTTTTATTTTGAATTCAAAACACCTTTGCCTATATTCTTGTGTTACCAAATCCCCAATTTAACGTGCAGGAGTTTGACATGCTGCGAAGGATGAGCCTTTTTGTTGTCATTCTATTGGGCTCACAATTGTATGCCCAAGCAGATTACGATCTGAACAAATACATTGAAAATCCGACCATGGTGGCGGAAAACCAGGAGCCGCCGCATGTACCGCTGGTGGTGTATGATTCTTTTGAGCAGGCGCAATTTGATGACCGCGAGCGATCGCCCTATTTTAGATCACTTAACGGCACGTGGAAATTTTACTGGTCATGGAATCCGCAGGATGCGCCGGACAACTTTTACCATCCGGCACACGATGTATCCGACTGGGATGAAATCATCGTGCCCAGCGTCTGGCAGATGCAGGGCTACGATCGAAATATGTATCGCAATGTGCCGCAGGCGCTGCAGCCGTATAATCCGCCGTATGTGCCGGATTTTATCAATCCAACCGGGTGCTACCGCACCTCATTTTATCTGCCGGAAAACTGGCGGGACCGTCAGACATTTTTGCATTTTGAAGGCGTAAAATCGTGCGCGTTTGTCTGGCTGAACGGTGAATATATCGGCTATGATCAGGGCGGCATGACCTCGGCGGAATTTAACATCACGCCGTTTTTGCAGGATGGGGAAAACCTACTGGCAGTCAAAGTGCTGCGCTGGAGCGACGGCAGTTATCTTGAAGATCAGGATATGTGGCGCTTTTCCGGCATCTATCGTGACGTCTATCTGTTTTCCACGCCCAATACGCACATCCGCGACTTTTTCGTCAAAACCGATTTGGATGAGAATTATCGTAACGGCAGATTGACCGTGGAAGTCGACGTTCAAAAGTATGCTGACACCAAGCCGGATACGATCAATGTGCGTGGATTTTTGCTGGATGCCAATGGCGATACCGCGGCGACCGCCATCAAATATGCTTTTTTCAAAAATGCCAAAACAGCGACATTAAAGCTTGAAACTGCTGTCGATTCGGTCAAAAAATGGTCGGCTGAAAAACCGAATTTGTACACTCTCGTTTTATCGCTGCACGGACCGGATGATGAGCCCATCGAATTTTTGGCTGAAAAAGTTGGATTTCGCAAGCTGGAGATAAAAAACGGCCTGGCGCTGGTCAACGGCGTGGCCGTCGATTTTATGGGCGTAAACAAACACGAGCATCATCCGCAATTTGGCCGCACCATGACCGAAGAGATGATGCGCAAAGACATCGAGTTGATGAAGCAATTCAACGTCAATGCCGTGCGGCTGTCGCATTATCCGAACGATCCGTTGTGGTATGACCTGTGTGATGAATACGGCATTTATCTGCAGGACGAAGTGAACGCCGAGTGCCACTACAATGTCTGGGACATCCCGCGCGCGACCGGTATGTTTCCGGCGTTTCTTGATCGGTTCGAGCGCATGGTGCAGCGCGATAAAAATTTTCCGAGCGTGATCATGTGGAGCACGGGCAACGAATGCGGCAGCGGCCCGATTCATGATCTGATGAACGATTATGCGCGCGAAGTCGATCCCGGCCGCTTCATCATGCACCAGGATTTTGACGGCGACGCCGATTTCGCCGATATAAGTGGCCCGCGCTATCAAACGCCGGCGCAGTTTCTTCAACTAGCTCAAACATCAAAAAAGCCGATTGTCTCCGGCGAGTATGCGCACGCCATGGGCAACAGCCTCGGCCATTTTGACGAATTCTGGACGTTGTTCCGCGACCATGATAATCTGCAAGGTGGTTTCATCTGGGACTGGGTGGATCAGGGCTTGTGGTTCAATTTAGCGAAAATTGCCGATTTGTCCAAAATGGGCAATGACGGATTTTTAATGGGACGCCCGCAGCTTGTCGCAGGCAAGTTTGGCAATGCGGTGGAATTGAGTGGTCTGGATGATTGGGTGCAATTGTATCGCGATCCGAGCCTCGATTTTACCCGGCAGGTGACGCTGGAGTGCTGGATTTATCCGCGCACCTGGGAGAACGCCAATCCAATTTTGTGCAAAGGCGATGCCTACGGCTTGAATCAATTCCATGAAGACAGTTTGGAATTTTACATTTCTTCTCCTAATAAAGGTAGAAAAACACGCGTGACCGCCAGGCTGCCGATCAACTGGGCCTTCAACTGGCACCACATTGCCGGCGTTTTCAACGGCCAGTCGCTTACACTTTATATCGACGAACATGAGGTTGCCTCCGCCGCGTTTACGGGAGCGATTGATCCCGGTTATTTCCCGCTGTGCATAGGGCGAAATTCACAGCGTCACAACGACCAGTATGCCGGTTGGTTATCAAATGCCATTTTCGACAATGTTCGCATCTACGGGCGCGCCTTGGCTCCGGAGGAGCTGGGCCTGCAGGAACGACCGCTGAGCAACAATGCCGTAGTCTGGCTCGATTTTGAATCAACAGAACCTATGGACGATTATTTGTCGTATGGCGTCAGTCCGTTTTGCATTAATGGTGTTGTGTTTGCCGATCGATCCATTCAGCCCGAAACCTGGCAGATGAAAAAAAGTCATCAGCCGGTGAAAATCGAATTACTGGATGTTGAGACCGGAAATTTCAAATTCACAAATTATCACAATTTTACCAACCTCAATGAATTGCAGGGTCGATGGACTCTGACGGAGGATGATCGCCAAATCGCTTCCGATACGTTTACGGTGAACGTGGCGCCGCGGTCGTTCGAATATGTTTTTTTCGAATTGCCCGAGGTGGCGCCAAAAGCCGGAAAAACGTATTGGCTGACGGTATCTTTTCATCTAAAGGATAAAACCAAATGGGCGAATGCCGGTCACGAGATCGCCTTTGAGCAGTTTGAATTGCCGTATTTTGCACCCAAACCGGAAATGTTAACGGAATTCCCTCGACCGAAAATTGTCGAAAACGATCACACGTTGCGAATTTATACGGCGGATGTCTCTTTCATTTTTAATAAAAAAAGTGGACGCCTCTCCTCCGTCACAAACGTCGGAGTGGAAATTGTGACTGCCGGCCCGCAGCTCACTATTTACCGTGCGCCGATCCTCAACGAAACCGCCAATTGGGGCAAAGCCGAAGCCCATGACTGGCGCGCCCTCGATTTGGATAAACTGCAACATAGGTTGACTGGCATGACCATTGACACGCTGGATACTTTTGTGCAGGTTGTTGTGAACACGTCCTCGATGACGCCGGATACCATGCGCGGCTTTCACAATGAATATACCTATTCGATTTTTGGCAACAGCGAGCTGGTGTTAACCCACCGCACCTGGCCGGTTGGCGTGTTTGAAGTCGAATATCTTGCCAAAATCGGATTGCAGCTTGAAATTCCAAAAGCGCTGAATCAATTCACCTGGTTTGGCCGCGGACCATTTGAGACCTACCCGGATCGAAAATCCGCCGCGCGAACAGGCATCTATTCCGGCACAGTGGACGAACAGTATGTGCCCTATCTGGTACCGCAGGATCATGGCAATAAAACCGATGTGCGATGGGCTTCACTCACGAATAAGAATGGCGTCGGATTCAAGGTTATCCCGGATGAACCGCTTAATTTAAGCGTAACCTCTTTTGAAAACATTGAACGCGCGGAATACGCCTGGCAATTTCGACAGGGTGAGACCATTTTTTTAAATGTTGACAAGAGTGTTTCCGGTGTCGGCGGCACGCCGGTGAATGCGCGGCCGCCATACCGGACTTTGCCACAGGAGTATAATTATTCAATTCGATTTGTACCGATAAAATAAATATCAAGTCATTGCGAGTGCCGAAGGCACGAAGCAATCTCCAGACAAATAAACATCTCTTAAGGGGAGATCGCCACGGTCGCTCTGCTCCCTCGCGATGACTGCATTTTAAAAAATTGGGAGACCATAATGAAAAAATATTTTGCATTCTTGTTCGTTCTTCTCATTTCCATCTCAATTACATCCTGTTCAAAATCCGGTCAACTCACCGGTGAGCTGAAAAAGTGGCACACCGTGACCATCACCTTTGACGGCCCGGAAACCAGCGAGCCCGCCGATCCAAATCCGTTTTTGGATTATCGACTTGACGTTACATTTTCTATGGACGAAGAGGTCATCGTCGTGCCCGGTTATTACGCTGCCGATGGCAACGCCGGCGAAACCAGCGCTGCATCCGGCAATAAATGGCGAGTCCATTTTACCCCGCCCAAAACCGGTGAATGGCGTTATCTCGCTGCATTTCGAAACGGCAAAAATATCGCGCTCAGCCTGGATCCCGAAGCGGGCGAGCCAACATCATTTAATGGGGCAAAAGGTAAATTTATCATTAGCGATACCGATAAAACCGGACGCGATGCGCGGGCCGCGGGCGCGCTGCACTACGTCGGCGAGCATTATTTGCAATTTGCCGAAACCGGCGATTACTTTTTAAAAGGCGGCGCCGACAGTCCGGAAAACTTTTTAGCTTATTATGAATTTGATGACGCTGAACGTATCGCCAAAGTGGAGAATGACAGACGCGATGGCGAAGCGCCAAAGCTGCTCAAGGGCGGTTCGCACAAATATGAACCGCACGCGGGTGATTGGCAGGACGGCGATCCCACATGGCAGGACGGCAAGGGCAAAAACATCATCGGCGCGCTCAATTATCTCGCGAGCAAAAAGATGAATTCCGTCTATTTTCTCACCATGAACGTTGGCGGCGACGGCAAGGATGTGTGGCCGTGGACCGGTTATGATGAACGGTATCGATATGATTGCTCCAAACTCGATCAGTGGGAGATCGTTTTAAATCACATGGATAAACTGGGTTTGATGCAGCATGTTATTTTGACCGAAACGGAAAACGAAGCGCTGTTTGAGCTGGACGAAGGCTTGTCGACCACGGAAGGATTTGCGAACAGCCGCAAGTTGTATTATCGTGAAATTCTCGCGCGCTTTGGCCACCATCCGGCGGTGGTTTTGAATATCGGCGAGGAAAACGGCTGGGACAATGAGGACGTGACATACGGCGCCGCCAATTCCGATCAACAGCGCAAGATGTTTGCCGATTGGCTCAAAGCGCTCGATCCGTATGATCATCCGGTTGTCGTGCACACCCTGCCGGGCCGTTATGATGAAATTTACACGCCGCTGCTCGGTCACAAGACGCTCGATGGACCGTCATTGCAGATGGGCGATCAAAAACAGACGCACGACGAAACGATCAAATGGATCAAAAAATCCGCCGAGGCCGGGCACAAGTGGTTTGTCTGTCTCGACGAGATTGGCCCGCATCATACCGGCGTCAAGCCCGATGCGGATGACTATTGGCATGACGAGGTGCGGCACTATTCGCTCTGGGGTAATTTGATGGCCGGTGGCTCCGGCTGCGAGTGGTATTTTGGCTATCGCTACGCGCACAATGATCTGGATTGTGAAGACTGGCGCTCGCGCGATCACATGTGGGAGTTGACCGCGTACGCGCTCGATTTCTTCCATCAACATTTGCCGTTTTGGGAAATGCAGAATTATGATGCCGGCACCACGGATTTGAACGATTACTGTTTCGCCAAATCAGGCGAGGTGTACGCCATTTATCTGCCCAACGGCGGTTCGACGAAAATTGAAGTGGCCGAAGGCGATTATTCGGTGTCGTGGTACAATCCGAGGGAAGGCGGAGAATTGCAAAGTGGTAGTGTCACGCAGGTGAGCGGCCCGGGTGTGAAAACGATCGGCACTCCGCCGAGCGAGCGCCGCAAAGATTGGGTCTGCTTGATAAAGCGTATTTAGAATCGCAAAAGAAAAAAACGGATGAGGACTGGAACCAGTCCTCATCCGTTACTATTTTCTGTCACCGTGTCTTATTTTTAAAGGCACATATTTCGGCTCCCGCAGCCCCCTGAGCCAGGTGAAAAAATCTTTCACCCACCCGCCGGGCGTACGAAATCCTTCGCGCAACGAATTATTGTTTTTCAATTTTTTTCTCTAGTTGTTCAGACTGGCTGCCGCTGTTCCTAGAAACGTCGGCCACCACCGCCGCCACCACGGCGTTTTTCTGTCCGAGCCCGTGCTTCATTGACCACGAGTTTTTGTCCATTCAGTTCCTGACCGTTCAATCCCTCCATTGCCGCTTTGGCTTCATCTTTTGATTGCATTTCGACGAAACCAAATCCTTTTGAATCACCGCTGTATTTGTCTTTGATAATCGAAACAGACTCGACTTTGCCAAAGGCCTTAAAAGCCTGTTCGAGATCAGCTTCACTTGTTTTGTTTCCAAGATTACCAACATAAATATTCATTTCATGCTCCTTTGCAATGAATTGTTTTTAATAGTGCTTTGTGTGCTTTATAGCGCTACACCTGCAATAAAGTTGTCGTAGCTCTTGTTGAGCTGTGAGGTGTAAATCATCGTTATTTTGTTGAGATCGACATTGCCAAGATCTGATCCATAAGGCAGCATCCAGTTTATCTCTTTAATGGAGGTAACCAACAGTTTAATGTGGTAATCATCAAATGTTTTTATCAGATAAACATGCCCCTCTTTTATGACCGCTGATGACTTGAAATCGATTGTGTTGTTTGTTTCATCGACATTCCAATCCTGACCAATATCGGCAATGAGCGTTTTATTGCGTGTCGGCCATTCTTCTGTTACATCCGCGTCCGATGGACTGATAAAAACAGAGCCTCCTTTGGCTGTCGGGGATTCCATCATCAGGAGATCAATATACTTGACATGTGCCATAACTTTATTATTTCCGGGCATCTCCTGACCATTGTTCCGATTCCATCCATAACTGCTGTTGTTACCGGCTATATCCGCGTTGTAATCAAACATCGTCAGAGCGAAATTTTTACCTTCAGCGCGTGGTGTTGATGTTTTTTCGAGAATGCCGGATTCACTGAGGTCCGTATTGCCCTGACGGGATCGCACGTGTACAAAATACTCTTGGCCGTTTTCCAGCCCCTTGATGACATACTCGTGCACATCTTTCTTAAAATGAACCGCATGCGCCTGTTGGTCCGGTGCAAGCTGTGCCGAGGTTTTTGCATCAAAATAGACACTGTAACCAATAAAATATCGCTGATCTTCGTCGGGACTGGCGTCCCAACGAACCGTGATCGCGTTTTCGTGTGCTTCAAGTTGAATGTCCGGTGGGTGGGCAATTTTTGTTTTGTCCTTGGCAGAAAGGGTGAGAGTGCTCAGCCATATAACCGACAGCAAAAATCGCGACATGTAACTCCATTTAAAATTATCTTTCATGTGATCGTTTCCTTTTTCTCTTTTTATGAAAATTGGACGGCAACCGTGCGCCAATCCGTTATTTCATCAGCCTTGTTCAACAATACGTTGTTAAGATTTCAAAATTCAATTTACGCCGCAGCGCGTCCTCGTGGATTTTCAGTCTGCGGGATTTTTCGCCTTATCCTGTTCACTTCCACTATTTCCAAATGGCAGCGTTTTTCTTTTTTTGCTGCGGCGACCGCCAGTATGGTTCGCAGCGAGTTTGCGGTTTGTCCGTGTTTTCCAATGACTTTTCCCATATCCTCACCATCAACGTGCAGCTCGTAAATGACTGTATGCTCTCCAATGATTTCGTCAACCCGGACATCCTCAGGCTTGTCGACTAGCTGTTTAATTATATATTCCATAAATTCTTTCATTGATAACCTCCAATGACGTTGATCAAATACGAGAACATT
Source organism: uncultured Cytophagia bacterium (assembly GCA_964432185.1). Lineage (GTDB taxonomy): Bacteria > Zhuqueibacterota > Zhuqueibacteria > Residuimicrobiales > Krinioviventaceae > Kriniovivens. The sequence continues at coordinate 3,819 of CAYSNA010000043.1, read as the reverse complement.
TGTTAAAGCGGAAAAGCTTTGAGTTTAGGCGTTTTTAAATCACGCATCCTTACTTTGTTTGTCACTTTTCTTTTTCGCTTGATCAGCGTTCTTTTTGGTCTTTTGCTTTTTATTTTTCTCCCGATCCTTTTTCCCCTTGTCTCCCATGATAAGCTCCTTGTTAAAAAAGTAAACTCATTTCAGTACATACAGTGCTTACGGTTCACAATGCTTCAATAGCGATGTTCGCAGCGCGTCCAGAATCGAGTCCTCAGACGGATCATCGATCTGAAGTTTCGGCAGATTCGCTTGATACAAAAAACCGGCTCGACCATCAACGGACAGGATGATAATTTTCAGCAGCGGGAACACGTCCAACAAATGGCTGCAAATTCGAGGCTGCTCATCCACCTTGAGTGGGGTGATGATCACAACATCCACGGGCATCGCTCGTACAGCATTCAAAAGTTCAATCGGATCAATCACCTCGCCGACCACTTCCATATCGGGTTGATGATCAATCATACTTCTGATGACTTGTGACAACATTTTCGGCCGGCTCGCCAACATGACATTGATTTTTTCTTTTGGAGTATTCATTCGTGGAATAGTGTAATCAATTTTGGGCGGGTAAACAATAGACACGCGGGTTCAAAAGAGGTCTATGACAAGTACCGCGAAAAAGCGGGTAGGTTCACGCGGGGACATAAAAAGTACTGGTACTCGAATGAATAAAAAAATGAGGGACTGCTATTTTTTATCAAGAAGATTTCTTTCACGAGCATACTGCACGGCTTCAAGACGATTCTGCAATTGCAGCTTGTCGAGAATATTGTGGACATGGTTTTTTACGGTCTGCGTTTCTATGAAAAGCCGTTGAGCTATTTCTTTATTTGGCAAACCATCGGCAATTAAGGTGATGACCTCCAATTCACGCGGAGTCAGCTTGACCGAATTGTCCGGTATATCGGGCATTTTTTCATTCGCCAGCTCGGCAATGCGTGAAAAGAGGGATGCTGTCATTTTGGGAGAACAAAAGGATTCACCACGATGGACCGATCGAATGGTCTCGACCAAATAGTCAAACGACGCCTCTTTTAAAACATATCCGGCAGCACCAGCTTCAATACACTGCATGATTTCATCCGTCAGGTCGAGCATTCCAAGAATTATGACTTTGACATCCGGCGCGTCCTGGCGCAGCGATTGTGTCAGCTCAATACCGTCTTTATCAGGCATGCCAATGTCAATCAGCGCAACATCCGGATGCTGCTTTTTGATCTGCTCGAGAGCTTCGCTGCCGCTGGGCGCTTTGCCGACAACCAGCATATTGTCCTGCTCGGCCAACATGGAAACAAGGCCCTCGCGGAGCAAACGGTTGTCATCGGCAATAAAGATGTGGATGGATTCTGTCATAAAAATATCGTGTTCATGATTGTGTCCGCTTGGTCACCTTTGATATGCATAATGCCGTAAATTCTTAACACCGATTACAGGCAAATGAGTTCTGAAAAAATGACTTTTAATAACATAAACAATGTTTCGCATAAAAGCAAAGAATGGATACAGCGAATACGCTGTCCGGCGTGATGATTTACAAGTTTATTTAAAAAAATTTGCATTTAAGGCACAAGATTTATAATAAAAACACGTCAAATGAATGTAAACGAAATGCGGGAAACGTGGATTTGGCGACAACTGTACAGCATACGGATTTTAAATCGCTGGTGAAAGAGCATCAGGAACGGGTGCGCAATATCTGTTTCCGTTTTGTCAAAAATCCGCAGGACGCCGATGACGTGGCGCAGGACGTGTTCATTCAGGTGTACGAATCGCTGCACCATTTTCGCGAGGACGCCGAAGTCTCGACCTGGATTTATCGCATAACCGTCAACAAGTCGCTCGATTTTCTGCGCAAACAAAAACGTAAAAAACGCTTTGCGCAGCTCACGTCCATTTTGGGTTTTGGTGATGATAAAGATAATGTTGAAATCCCGGCTGTTGGCGATCCCCTGAAGGATTTGGAGAACAAAGAGCGTAAACAAGTTTTGGATAGGGCGATTGATAAATTACCGGATAATCAAAAAGCAGCCATTACCTTGAGCAAGACTGAAGGATTCAGCACAAAAGAAATCGCTGACATTATGAACATGTCCGTGTCGGCTGTGGAAGCCTTGAATCACCGCGCCAGGATTAATCTGCGCAAAAGCCTCAGCCGTTATTTTGAACAGAGGAATGAACCTAACCGCAGTGCACTGTGAGGTTAAAACATGCAGGCAAAACAAAAGATAAACGATGAGATTGAAAAAACATTAAAGTTGCTCGATCAACCGGAAACGCTGCCGCCCGATGCGTTTTTTTATACGCGTTTACTGGCGCAGCTCGATGCCCGGCGGCAGCAGCGCACTTTTTTTGCCGCCGTGCTCAAACCGGCGCTGCTTGTTGCTTTGGTCGCTGTGAACATCGGCACCGCCTTTTGGTATGTGAACGGATCGGAACAAACCACCACATCCCGGCAGGAGCTGGTCGAGCTTTTGGCGGATGAATTTAATGTGAACGCGGCGCAAAGCAGCGAGTTTACCATCGAATAGGATAGAACTATGGATATTATCAAACAAAAACAGCTCACCATGGTGGTGATCGTTCTTTTGGTGTTATTAAACGTGATCACCTTAACTATATTATGGCTGGGGTGCCCAACGCGGCTGAGAACGGAGACGCCTCTACCGGCACAGGAAAGACAGCGGCTGCAGCACCTGCTTCGGGATGAACTCGGATTTGACCAGCGACAAATCGATCAGTTTCAACGATTGCAAAAAGCGCATCGCGACCAGGTGAGGGTGCTGCAAGATGAGATTCAGCAGCTTAAAAAACAGATGTTCGACGCCGTATTGTGCGATAATCCGCAACCAACGTTGTCCGACTCTTTGCTCATATTGACTCAAGAGAAACAGGCCGAAATCGAGCGCCTGACTTTTCAGCATTTTGTTGATTTGAAAAAATTATGTTCACCCGAACAGCAGGACAAACTGCAGCTCCTTATCCATGATATGTTTCGCCGGCAGCCACCTCCGCCACGAGGTGAACCGCCGTTGTCACCACCGGAAGGTGAGCGGCCTCGGCGATAATTAAAAATTGATGCTTTTCACAAGCCCTTTTATCAAAAGGGCTTTTTTTAAAAAAAGGCAAAACGGCAGCGCATGTTTTTGTCAAAAAGAGCGTCAAAGGTGGTAAAGTCAGACAGAACAGAAATTTTGGTGAATTCAGGAGTAAAAAAATGAGACGATCTGTGAAATATAGTTTTGGATACCTTTTTATTCTTTTCATGTTCTGGGGGAAAATGAGTGCTGCGCAATCTTATAACATCGTCGATACCGGCCAAACCACATTTTATAATAACAGCACCGTGATGTCCGCACCGGCCGCTGGCGATACTTTTTACGGCCAGGATGCGCAGTTCGCCGGATTCCAGCCATCGTATACGGATAACCGCGACGGCACGGTCACCGATAACGTCACCGGGCTCATGTGGCAGAAAAGTCCGGATATGAACGGCGACGGTGACATAAATGCCGCCGATAAATTATCCAATGCCGACGCACTCGCCGGGGCGTCGAGTTTTGCACTGGCCGGCTACAACGACTGGCGATTGCCGACGATAAAAGAATTATATTCGTTGATTCTTTTTACGGGTGAGGATCCAAGCGGCTACACCGGAACATCAACCAGCGCCTTGGTGCCTTTTATTGATACCAATGCCTTTGACATTGGATTTGGCGATACAAGCGCCGGTGAGCGCATCATTGATGGAGCGAAACAGCTTGGCGCCATCTTCACTCC
>CAYSNA010000042.1:0-19090 GCA_964432185.1 uncultured Cytophagia bacterium | reverse complement strand
ATCTTCCTTTCCGGAAGAAACGCCGCGTTGCATATAACGATCTTGCATTGACGGATTGATAAATAAAAAAAGCCTCAAAGATACGATTAGAATCTTTGAGGCTTTTTCAATGTTGTCATAAAATTATCGAGTGTATTATCTCGGCATCGCCTCATCTATTGAAAAGCTGATTGTGGCGAAATAAATTTTAAGAGAACACGGATGAAACAGATTGTACCGAGTTACACGGATTGCAAAAAGTTGTATTTTTATCCGAATTAATCTGTTTCATCTGTTCAATCTGTGTCCACTTGTTTTTGTAAAAAAAATCTAGTGGATCATCTCCGCGTCGCCCACCCGTTCCGGCAGGTCGTCCGGTTTTTCCGACAGGATAAAAATGAACAGAATCATCATGCCGGCAGTGATGGCGATATCGGCCACATTAAAAACCGGCCAGCGGTGCAACGAGTAACCGGGAAAATCGATGAACAAAAATTGAAATGCCGGAATGTTAATATCAAAAAACTCAAAATCGAGAAAATCCACCACAGAGCCGCGAATCATCCGATCCCACAAATTGCCAATGGCGCCGCCGAGAATGAGCGCCATGGAAAAACGCGCGGCGAATTTTTCACCCCGCATTTTGAACAGATAAAACATGATCGCCAAACTGGCGATGGCGGCAAAAACAGTAAAAAAACCGCTATGCCCCTGCCCCACTTTGATGCCGAACGCCATGCCGGTGTTTTCCACATAGGTGATGCGAAAAAAATCGCCCAGCACCGGAATGGACTGGTACAACTGCATGCTATGATGAATAAATATTTTCGTCACCTGGTCGAGCAAAATTATGCCGGCGGTGACGAGTAATATTTTGAGTGATTTCATGAATATTTACTTTTTGTTCGTTCTTCTTTGGATTTACAATGGATACAGAGACGAACGTGCGGCGCCGCTTCCAGGCGGTCATAACCGATTTCTTTGCCGCACTCGGAACAGATGCCGAAATCGCCTTTGTCAATTCGCTCCAACGCTTTTTCCAAATGGTACAGATAATTTTGTTCGCGCGCCGCAAACATGTACTGTTTTTCACGTTCCATCGTGTCCGTACCCTGGTCGGCCATGTGCAGCGAATATGTCGAATGATCACCCGAAGAATCGCTGACACTGCTGTTTAATCCGCTTTCTTTCAGCTTTTCCAATTGGCGAACGAGCTCGTCGCGTTTCTCAATAATAATTTGTTTCAAATGGTCAAGTTGCTTTTGATCCATAACAACCTCCCGGTCACACATCGAAAAAGCCGCCGACACCGGCGGCATCCGTTATTCAGCTTTAGAAATTCCCACCGAGATTTCATGCTCATCAATTTTGAAATCTTTACGAGAATCACCGTTTATTTGTCCAAATTGCAGCTCCAGACAGAGCGTTTCATTTTTTACATATGCGGTTTGCGCCTTGATCGCCGCGTCCATAACCTCCGACGCAACGACACTGATAGTGATACGATCCGTCACATCAAATCCGGCATCTTTGCGCATGTTCTGGACGCGGTTGACAAACTCGCGCGCCAGGCCTTCGTACAAAAGCTCCTGGGTGATGTGAGTCACCAGCGCGATCGTCAGATCACCTTCCGTTACAGCCGCGAGCCCGGGTTTATTTTCCGTTTTAATGGTGATGTCATCCGGCTCGATCATCGCTTCGTGACCATCTACAACAAGACGCTCGCCGCCGTTATTCAGGATATTTTCAATCTCGCTTTCACCGAACGAACGAACGGCTTCCGCCGCCTGGTTGACCAGTTTACCAAACTTGGGTCCCAGTTGTTTAAAGACCGGCTCGGCTTTTTTCGTCAACAGCTCGCCTTCATCTTTAACGAACTTGATCGCTTTGACGTTCAACTCTTCGGTGATGAGATGTTCCATACCTTTGATCAACTCCGGGCGTCGTTCGTTGCGCGCCACAATAACAATTTCCGACAACGGTTGACGCACGCGGATCGCCGCATCGTTGCGCACCGATCGGCCTTGCTCGACGACGCGACGAACCAGATCCATGCGCTCTTCGAGCAGGGTATCCTGGAAATCCAGCGGCGCGTCACCGACGGTTGGATACAGGCAGAGATGCACGCTGTCGCTAAAGCCGTCGCAGCCGGCGGTGAGATTTTGATAGATCGCTTCCGAGATGAACGGGGCCATCGGCGCCATCAGTTTGGAAACGGTGACCAGACATTCGTGCAGCGTTTGGAACGCCGAGCGTTTGTCATCGCCCATCTCTGATTTCCAGAAGCGTCGGCGCGAGCGGCGCACGTACCAATTGGACAGATCGTCAACAACGTAATCGGAAATGGCGCGGGCCGCTTTGGTCAGATCGTATTCTTCAAGATATTTCACAACATTTTTCGACAGGCTCGTCAACGCCGATAAAATCCAGCGGTCTATTTCCGAACGTTTTTCCGGCGCGATCCGTTCATTCACCCTGTATTGGAATTTATCGATATTCGCATACATGGCGAAAAACGAATAGGTATTGACCAGCGTGCCGAAAAATTTTCGGCTGACTTCAACCAGGCCTTCTTCGTCATAACGTGTGGGCAGCCACGGCGGACTGACCGTGAGCAGATACCAGCGCAATGTGTCGGCGCCGTATTTGTCCATCTGATCAAACGGGTTCACCGTATTGCCAACGGATTTTGACATTTTTTTGCCCTCTTTGTCGAGGACAAGTTCGAGCGAGACACAGGTTTTATAGGATGACTCGTCGAATAGCAGCGTGGCGATGGCCAACAACGAATAGAACCAGCCGCGCGTTTGATCCACGCCTTCCGAAATAAAATCGGCCGGGAATTTCTTTTCAAATATGTCGCGATTTTCAAATGGATAATGCCACTGCGCGACGGGCATGCTGCCGGAATCGAACCAACAGTCGATCACTTCGGGCACGCGTTTCATCAGACCGCCGCATTTTTCACATTCGACATCAATTTTGTCAACCGCCGGTTTGTGCAGATCGATGTCATCAGGTACATCCATACCTTTTTCCTGCAGTTCGGCAATACTACCGATGCAGATATCGTGTTGACACTCCTGACAACGCCACACCGGCAGAGGCGTGCCCCAGAAGCGATCGCGCGACAGCGCCCAGTCGATATTGTTTTCCAACCATTCGCCAAATCGACCGGAACCCACTTCTTTGGGATACCAGTTGATCTTTTTATTATTGGCGATGAGCTTGTCCTTCACCGCCGTGGTTTTGATATACCACGATTTGCGCGCATAATAGAGCAACGGCGATTTACAGCGCCAGCAATGCGGATAGCTGTGGGTGATTTTTTCGGTGCGATACAAAATGCCGCGATGTTTGAGATCGACGATGATGTCGATATCCGCATCCTTGACGAACGTACCGGCCCACGGTCTCACCGCCTCAACAAACTTTCCACTCTTGTCCACCGGATGAATGACCGGCAGATCAAAATGCAAGCCGATCTGATAATCGTCCTCGCCAAAAGCGGGGGCGATGTGAACGATACCGGAGCCGTCCGTCGTGGTGACGAAATCAGCCAGCACCGTGTAATGCGCTTTTTTATCCGGTGTCACATACGAGAAAAACGGCTCATAGTCGAGGCCCGATAAATCCGAACCTTTGTAGGTTTCAAGGATTTCATAATCGCCCTCAAGCACACCCAGTCTCGCTTCCGCGAGGATGAGATTCTGCTCATGGTGCGAGACTTTCACATAGGTCACATCCGGGTGCAGTGCCAGCGCCACGTTGGAGATCAGCGTCCACGGCGTCGTCGTCCAGACGAGAAAATAGGTGTTGTCCAACTTTTTGATTTTCGCCTTGACAAAAATCGATGGATCCTTGACTTCCTTGTAACCCTGCGACACTTCGTGACCGGAGAGCGGTGTTTCACAATGCGGACAATAGGGCAGAATTTTAAAGCCCTGGTAGATCAATCCTTTGTTCCAGATTTCTTTTAAAATCCACCAAACGGATTCGATATAATTATTCATGATCCACCACAGCGTTTCCACGTAGCTGTTCTCATAGGTGATGTACGGATCATCCAGATCAACCCAATAGCCCATGCGCTGGGTGAGCTGATCCCACTCCTGTTTGTAGGTCCACACGCTGCTGCGGCATTCTTTGCAGAATTCTTCCACACCGTATTCGATGACCTGATCTTTGCCGTCGAGACCGAGTGTTTTTTCAACCTCGATTTCCACGGGTAAGCCGTGTGTATCCCAGCCGGCCTTGCGCTCGACGCGATAGCCCTGCATGGTTTTCAAACGACAGACCGCATCTTTAACCGTACGCGAGATAACGTGATGGATGCCCGGGCGGCCGTTGGCCGTTGGCGGGCCTTCATAAAAAACAAATGGATTATCAACCGAACGCTCTTCCACGCTGCGTTCGAAGGTTTTATGGTCTTGCCAAAATTTCAAGATATCTTGTTCAAGCTGAGGTAATGTGCTGCTGTTGATCTGTTCGTAACTCATATCTTTCTCTATAAATATTTTTCAATAATCGGTTTCAGTTTTTCTACGGTGTCGGTCGGCCACAACGATTTGTCGGTAATGAACGACACGGCGAGCGCATCCTGGCACGTGCAATGATTTGTCTGAATCATCGGAATGGCGTGTTTTAAAATCGTTTTCGCCATGTCCGTGTTTTTGTGCATGACCTGCAGAACCGCCTCTACGGAAACGGTCTCGCCGGTTTCTTCTTCGTGCCAGCAGTCAAAATCCGTCACCATCGCCATGGTGGCGTAACAGATTTCCGCCTCGCGAGCGAGTCGCGCTTCGCTGGCCTGCGTCATACCGATGATGTCAATGCCCCATGCGCGATAGGTTTGCGATTCCGCCAGGGTTGAAAATTGCGGACCTTCCATGTTGAGATAGGTGCCGCCATCTTTCATGTTGGCGCCGGCCTTTTCACCGGCCTTGAGCAAAACCTGCCGAATCGTATCGCATACAGGATGCGCCATTTGCACATGCGCCACAATGCCGTCGCCAAAAAACGTGCGCGGCCGGGCCTGATGGGCGCGGTCAAAAAGATTGTCAATAATGACCACGTCCGTTGGTGCATAATCTTCGCGCAGTGATCCCACTGCCGAGACGGAAATGATGTGGCTCACGCCCAACATCTTTAACGCAAAGATATTGGCGCGATAGGGTACCTCCGTCGGTAACAGGCGATGCCCGCGAGCATGCCGGGGTAGAAAAACAACTTCACGTCCGCCCAGCTCGCCGACAACTAATTTATCGGACGGCGACCCAAACGGCGTGTCTACCTCAATTTCTTGTATGTTGTCGATGCCTTCAATCTGATAAAGTCCAGATCCACCGATGATTCCGATTCGTGACATCAAGTTAACCTGTTTAAAGTTCTAATAAAATGCCTCGCGCGAAGGCGCCAAGCCGCAAAGAAAAAAATAAACAACAGATTACGTGAATAAAACTAATTATGCTTGTACGAGTTTTGCTATTTTTACCATGCTATAAAAAACTTTGCGGCTTTGCGCGATATTTTTTTGATATTATATTCGTTTTATAATCTCGCTCACCAGCGCATTAAACCGCGGCGTGATTTCTTTGGCGACGCGCGATACTTCTTCATGGCTGATCGGCGGCATATTGTCCGGCAACGCCTGGTCGGTGATGGCAGAGATGCCGAGCACCTGCAAACCGAGCTGTCGTGCTGTGAGCACTTCCGGGATCACCGACATACCGACCGAATCGGCGCCAAGAAGTTGCAGCATACGAATTTCTGCCGGCGTTTCAAAACTTGGACCGCTGACCGCGGCGTAAATATTATCAATCAAATTTATGCCAAGATCATTGGCGCTTTGATGCGCCAGTTGCCGTAATGTTAAGCTGTACGGCTCGCTCATATCGGGAAACCGCGAGCCGAGAAAAACATCATACGGACCGATGAGCGGATTATCACCCATCAAATTGATGTGATCGTTTATCAGCGCGAGCGATCCGGGCACAAGATGCTCGCGAATACCGCCGGCCGCATTTGTGACGATCACCGTCCTTATGCCAAGCTGAAACATCACACGGATCGGCAGGGTGATGTCGCGCATCGAGTAGCCTTCATAAAAATGAAAACGACCTTGCATGATAAGGAGCGACTTTTCGCCGAGCTTCCCGGCGACCAGTTGTCCAGCATGAAATTTGACCGTGGACACCGGAAAAAACGGAATTTCGCTATAAGGCAACGCCACGGTCTGTTCGATAGTATCAGCCAGCGCACCAAGTCCTGTACCGAGGACCAGCCCAATGCTCGGCTCAACCGAGAGACGATCCTTCAAAAAGGCCGATGCCTGCAAGATTTTATCTTTATACTCAGTCACTGTTTTGGGACTCGTGCGGCGTCTTTTCGTCCTGTCCATCTAGTTCTTTGGACAGCCGCTCGATTTCCTTTTCTTTTTGCAAACGATCCTGAACGAGCTCGTTAATTTTTTCTTTCAGATATTTATCATCTTCCAAATCCGGCAGTGATAAATTGTATGTGGCATCGGTGCGCGAGGCCAAAACATTGTCAATTGCTTTTTCCCGATCCTTGGCATGACCGGCTCGCGCAAATAAGATTGTGCCGATGGATACGCCGGTGACCGTCGCGATGTACAGCGGAGCGTCCCGGTGATTGTGCAATATTTCATTGTTAATCATTCGGCTGAAAAGATAGCTGACGCCGCCGGACATAAAACCACCAACAAAAGCATAGGTTGTCAGGTGGGTCGATGTTTTCACCGAGTCGATTTCTGCCTCGCTGACAATACGGCCAAAATCATCCAAAATCGGACGCGGTCCAGCCGCGGAACGGATGCTCCTGGTCAAAAAACCTCGTTCCTTGCCGGCGGCATCACGTAAAAGTACAGCATCAGCATTGGCATGCGTGACAATGCCGGACACCTGTTCGCCGTCGTGCGTTGTGATGCGGACCGTTTGGTTCGGATGAAAACTTTTTTTATCAAGCATCACCTGTTGTGTGCTGCACGAGAGCGCAGACACAACAACAAGCGCCGTCACCATTCTGATATTTTTTTTGAAACGAGCCAAATTAAAGCCCCCGGCTAATCCAGGATAAACTCTTTTTACATTAACGGCGGATCCTGACGCGGCGTATCCTTGGGATTAATCGTTTTATTATCCTGTGACAAATTCATACCGGATTGAGGCGGTCTCGGCGGCTGAATGATGCGCGGCTTGTCGCTCGGGTTCTCGGGTCGAGGTTGCGGCGTTTCACGCTGAATCGAGCGAGACGTCATCCTCGACGAGCTGTGATCATCCGAGCGCGGCGGATTGTTAAAATCATCAATTTCCATCACTTCCAGCATTTCCAGTTGCGATTCCAGCATGTGCCGCAGCCGTTTGGCAATGGCATCTTTTTGCGCCCGCAACAAGCTGATCTCGTGGCGAATGTTCAACAATTCTTCGCGAGCTTCCTTGATGATATTATCCGCCTGAATTTCCGCTTCGTGCAAAATAATTTCGGCCTCCCGCCTGGAATTGGCGCGTGAATCCTCAACGGTATTTTGCGCACGAACCAGCGTATCCCGCAGCGTACTTTCAACGCGCTGGTAATCCTTGAGCTGCGTCCGCAACTTGATCAACTCGTCATTCAGTTGATTCTTTTCGCGAATGTGCAGTTCAAGCTCATCAGCAACCATAACCAAAAAGGCCTCTACCTCTTCAGGATCGAAACCCCGCATGGTTCGTTTAAACTCTTGTTTCCTAACATCCAATGGCGTTAGTTTCACAGTATATCCCCGCAGTTAATTTAAAAGGCCAACGCTCTCAAAGTGGATACCAAAAACTTGTCGAGAAATAGAATAGCAAATATTATAATAACTGGCGACAGATCCAGCCCACCGATTGGAGGTATTATTTGACGCACTTTGTCGAGCACAGGATCAGTAATTTGATAAATAAATCGAACAAAGCCGTTATAGGGATTCGGATTAAACCACGACATAACCGCACGTGCGATGACGACATACATATATATCGTCAAGAACAAATGGAGGACAGACGCCAAAGCCGAAAAAAAATTCTCAATAACAAACATAAGTTCCGTTCTCGTTTTTTTTATAACTGAAAAGGCAACGGATTTAAAATATCTCCGCGCGAAACGATCGTAAATATAAGCTACAATGTCCTAAAAATCAATTAAAATGTGGGAGTGCGTGTTCGCTTGTGTACTCGGTATCGGTGGCGACAATTTAGGAGAATGACATTCATGGCGAGGGCAAAAAGAACCATTTGTTTATTCTAACCAAGCGTTCTCGCGTTCAACAGTTTGACCGGCCCAACAAGACCGGCGCGAACCAAACCGTTGCCTTTTCGCCGCTGCAGCCAATAATCGACAACCGCATTGTCCTTGAGCGATTGCATATAATTAAACAGCGTTGTGGTCACTTTGATGTCGATTCGATTTTCGCCGTCAACAAGCGCATCCTGAACCAGGAAGGTTTTGTCACCCCACCAGCGCACGCCCAAAGATGTGCCGTTTAGCGTTACCTCGGCGATATCAAACACTTTGCCCAAATCCAGAAAAACCTCGGTTGATTTTTCGAGAATAAAACGTGTTTTGTAAACGGCGGTGCCGGAAAAGTGCTGCAGATCACTGCTCTGACTGAAATCAACGAGTTCGGGCAAAACGCGTTCGAACGCTTCGCCTCGCGCAGGCAAAAATTCAACCTGCCACGGCCCGACAATTTCAACGAAAGTTTCCGGATCACTCTCTAATCGTGGCGTGGCATCGCCGGTGTGCTCATCAAAAACAAGCAGCAACGATTGCAACGGCGGCAATTTTATATTTACGGGATGTCCTGCCGCCGCGTAAACGGAGCGCTCCCCGGTTTCGGCGTTCCATTCCCAGGCCGTTTTATTCTGCGGGAATGTCGCCTCAAAATCGATCGACCGATCACGGTGAGCATTGGAGAAAAAGTAAATGTCGCGGCTTTCTTTGTGATGACAAATCATAAACAGCCGCTCATCCGGATTGGAAATGCGCACGGCAGGCGCGACATCAAAATTTTCAATCTGCTTGCCGATCCATGTTGTCAGATTGCCAGTATCAAACGTCTTTAGCTGCACTCGGCTTTTATGGCGATCAAAAAGTCTTTTGATGGTTTCCTGCACGAGACGATCGTTTTCCTCGGCATCGATCAATCCCGGAGAACGAGATGGAAGTGTATTGATGAACAGTATCTGGCCACCGTTTTCGGCTAAATGGAGCAGGGCCTGCGCCGTTTCAGCCTCCACGGTTTCGATATCACAACAAAGAAGGAGATCATAGGACATCGGGCCGTAATTCAATTTTCCGTTAGAAAAATCCGCGCCCTTGAGAATGGTTGAATTGACATAATCCGAACAAAAACCGTGGTGGTTGAGCGCCTGCCACAAATCGTGCAAATAGTCCGGCGTAGTGTTCCAGGGGTTGCGGTCAAGACCATGATTGCTCCACACATCCGGCGTTGGCCCGAGAATAGCGATTTGCGCCTTGTACTGCGACTCCTGAAAGATCTGCCCCAGCCGCGCGGCATAATCGGACCACAGCTTGAGATAGGGCCACCAGGTGTTGTTTTCGTTGAACCAGGTACCGAAACGAATCCAGCCGGGGAACTCGGCTTCCGGCGGCGAATAATTAAATCCGTGCAACACCAGGTGATTGATGCCGCCGACGACATTCAGATCCGTCGCCTGTTTGATATACTCGAGCGTCGCTTCCCACACACCGCGGGTGTTGGTCATGGCCTCGCAACTGATAATCTTTTTACCGGTCAAATGACCGCCGGAGGAGGCGTATTTATTCCAGATGGCGTAACGAATATCGTCAATACGATGATGCCTGACCCAGCCGCCGTTGTACAGCCACTGGTCGCTTTCGGGGATGTCGGGCACGAGATAACCATCCAGCAGATCCGTGTACAACCACGGATGCCCGTAGGCCTGATAACGACTGACGAGACCGTTTTGCAAACACCACTCGTGATATGGCTTGATGAATCGTTCCATGAACAGCTCGGCGAGCAGCGAGCTAAAATCAAACCGGACGCGTTTAAGTTTATCTAAAAAATCGTCATCCGCATGAATTTCGCCGGCAAGAATCAACGGCAGATACGGCAAAACATCGTAGCCAAAGCGGTTTTGAAATTCATCAACAATATCGCCCGTCCAGTTGGCGCCTTCGAGTTCGATGCTATCGCAAAACATCGCGCGCACGGCATTTCCCATCACACCGCCAAACAAGGGATTCAGTGTATCCGACATCCGGTTGAGATATTTATCCACCGCCGTTTTATTGAAATGATCCAGCACCGGCCCGTCGCCACCTTTGGCGCCATACATCACATCGCGGAACTTGTTGCGCCAGGTGACGATGGTCAACATCCACTCGCCATTCGGAATATCGGCGCGCAGCGTTTTGTCCTCTTCCACATGAAAAGTCAGATCGATGCCATCGTTGATATTTTGAATTGTAGCGGGAAAAAGTGTGACCTGCAAAATGGCGTGATCGGGATCCTCGGGGATATCGATCTTTTTGTCCAAAGTCACCGGACCTGTGACAGCCTCAACCTCCAACTCGACGCCCTGAATGGTCTCATTGTCGTTGAGGAAGGCGCCGCCAAACGGCCAGCCGGTACCGACGATTAAATCGACGACCATATTCTGTTTGTCCGCTTCATCAACCGCTGCCAGCAACACCTCGTTCCACTCGCGGCTGAGCAATTCGAGCTTTTCGCCGGGGAGACTGTCGTAGACGCCGTCCGGCAAAGCGATGGGATTGATCTCGACGCCACCGGCGCCCTGTTCGGCCATCAGGCGCAATTCCCGCCGCACTTCGTTTTCGGTCACGCGGTTATCATTCCACCACCAGCGGTAAAAGGGCCGCGCTGTCGCTTTGGGTGTGCGAAAATTATCGTAGAGCGAATCACCGGTCGATGTAAATTGATCGGCAAAGTCGTTTTTCTTGGTGCCGCAGGACAAGGTCATCATCCCAATGCCCACAGGAACAGTTTTGAGAAACTGGCGTCGTTTCATAGTTCAACCTACAACTTTTTTGATTCGAACAGTTTTCACATCCATGGCCTGCTCGCCGGGAATGGTAAAAGCGCGCAGTTCAAGTCGATGAGTGCCTTTGGGAATGGTCATCCGTCCGACTGTTAGAGTTTTCCATTCTTTTTCATACACTTCTTTGCGTGGAAATCGATCCGGGCTGTGGATCGGCTCCGGATCAAACGCAGCCGTGATGGCGCCTTTAACGGATTGATCATCGATTTTGATGTAAAATTCCGTCCCGAGATTTTTTTCAGCACACGTATAGTCGATGCTGATTTCATATTCCGCATCGGCAACAACATCGATCCACCAAAATGGGTACGATGTAGAATCCACCCAATTGGTGATCCAGTCATTGGCCCAGCCATTCGACTCGACGTAACCAATGCCGTTTTCTGTGGCAACATACAGCGTGGCTTCATGACCAGGCAGCCGGACCTCCGGCCATTCATCATAGCCGACGGGTATAGCCGGCGGATATGCAGCATTTAATCGAGCCGCATGGGCGGAGAGTTGCGCGGTCTCGCGAATAAAGGCATTCGTTAATTCCGGCTCCCGTCTGGCGATGTTATGTTGTTCGCCGGGATCAGCCGTCATATCGAACAACAGGGTGTTGCCGGGCGAAGAGACGAAACGATAGCGCTCGGTGCGAACAGAGGCCGCATTGCCCCACTGCCCGTAAATTTTGCGATCCGGCCACTTTGTTTCCGGATTTTCAAGCAGTGGAGTCAAATTGATGCCATCCAGCGGCAATGTTTTGGGAGACTGAAGATCGAGCAGATTGACCAGTGTCGGCAACAGATCAATATGCGCAGCAATATTTTTGACGACGGTTCCCGCTTTGATGCCATTCGGCCAGCGAACAAAAAACGGCACCCGCGAGCCGCCCTCATGCGGACTGCCCTTTCGACCGCGCATATGACCGTTGTATCGATCCGTGTTCGGGCCGTTATCGGTTAAAAAGATAACGATGGTGTTCTCCGCAATACCGAGCTCGTCCAGTTTATCCAGCATGCGGCCAATGTTATCGTCAATGTTTTCGCACATGCCGTAGACGCAGGCGAGGTCGTTTTCCAGGCCTTGCGCTTTGTATTTATCAAAATAGTGATCCGGCACCTGAAACGGCGAATGCGGCGTGTTGTAGGGGACATAGCAGAAAAAGTGCTCGTCCTTGTTTTTCTCGATGAACGACATCGCCTCATCCGTCAGATAGTCGATCATAAATCCCTCGGATTTGAAAAACTCGCCATTGCGTTCGAGGATGGCGTCAAAATAGTTGTTCCAATGGCCGGAGCAAAAGCCGACGAATTCATCAAAACCCTGACCATTCGGATGATTCGGATAATGTGCGCCGTTGTGCCATTTGCCGAACGCGCCGGTAACATAGCCGTTCTGCTTTAGAACCTCGGCGAGTGTCACCTCGTCCGCTTTCATGGTTTCGCGGCCGCGCGTGACGCCGTGCACGCCGGTGTTGAGATGGTATCGGCCAGTCAACAAACTTGCCCGCGTTGGCGCGCACACCGGGCTGACAAAAAATCGGTCAAATCGCGCACCTTCTAAAGCAATGCGATCCATATTGGGGGTGTGCAATTGGTCATTTCCGTGCAGGGACACATCACCCCACCCCTGGTCATCGGTGAGAAAAAGCAGGATGTTGGGTTTGCGGTCTTTTGGGGAACAGCTTAAAAGGGAAAAAATCAAAAGTACAATAGCATAATTGAGATTAGATTTTCGTTTTCGCATTTTACGATTTAACCTTTAATTCAAGTCATACCCATGCAGGCAGGCCTTTTAGGCGAAAGAAAAACAGAGTCCCGCCTGCGCGGGAATGATTTGTTCTACTTGCCAAACATCTCCTGCGCCTGTTTGTAACTGATAACCTGGATGTTGCGATCTTTTATGACTTTCTTCACCTTGTCCGAGGTGAACGCTTTGGTCACACCATCCCGGTGCGAGGCAACGTTTTCGTAGCCGGGGTGGCCGTGCGCCTGCATTTCCGGTGTATCGAGTCCGGGGTGCTCGACAATCAAATAAAGACCGTTTTCTAAACCATTGAGCATGTCGATCAATTTTTGTTCGCGTGTCGCAGCGTCATCGCTCGCATCCGACTCCCAGCGGGCGCGTTTTAATCCCATTTCACCGAGATCGATATCGAGCCCGTAGTCCTTCACCACCCGATCCGTCAGCGCTCGCAGCTCATCATTGACGCCCGGCGCGCCCATATGACCGGACACATGCGACACCTGCGGAATGTGTTTCAACGCCATGTCAATTTGCGCACGGATTTCAGCTTCAACTTCTTTTGCATCGGGATTGGCGTTGTAAAACGCGTCCGTGGCATTTTCATCTTGCCAATTCCGCTGTTTGGGAAAAAAGTAGCCGTTCGAATCAACGAGGGATGGCGCGCAAGTGAGCGGCCGCCATTTGACATTTGACCACTCGCTGGTGAAGGTGAGGTGCACGCCGACATCGTAGCCGGGATTGTCGCGCAGCATAGCCGCGGCTTCAAGAAACCAGGCGCATGGCACCATAATTTCGACGGAACGCACAATGCCGTTTTGGTACGACTCGATGCAGGCGAGATTTGCCGCATGTGACGAGCCAATATCATCCGCACGCACGATAAGATAAATGCCGTCGTCCGGAGAAGCGGCAAACAGCGCCGCTGCCATCAACAGAATAGATAAAACAGTTTTCATAATTCCTCCATAAATCGCACATTCCAAAACTCGATAATCCATCATCTTTTGACTTTCGACTTTCCACTTTCTACTTTTGACTTTCTACTTTTTCCATCACCGTTGTGTTATTCCCTTCCACGCATCCGTACGAAACGGACTGGCCGGCAAACCTTCTTTATTATAGAGATTGCACACGGGATTATCCGCCCAGGCGTAGCGAACCGCGATCGGTTCCGAGATAAACGGGTGCGACACCACAACCTGCTCACCCTGAATGACCGCATCCGCCCAGATAAACTGCGAATCCGGCCCGGCGATGGCAAATCCAGCGAGTTTTTCGCCGTTGGCAACCAGACCGCTGCCGACGTGATCAAACGTCAAAAAAACTTTTCCGTCGTTGATCTGCATCGATTTATACATGGGGCCGGAATGAACAATGTCCTGCCCATAGGCAATTTGTCGCGCCGCCAGCGCCAGGCGTTTGCCGACATCCTGCTTGTTACGGGGATGGATATCATCAGCCTGACCAATATCAATGGTGACCGCCTGTCCGACGTTGGGATAATCAAGCGCCATACACTGGGCTTCGCGCAATTCCGCCCAGGTGCTCTCCCCGGGCTCGTCAACAACATCGGTATAATTGGCAAGCTGAACATAAAAGAAGGGGAAATATCCCTGTCCCCAGCGTACGCGCCAGTCTTCAATCATTTTGGGAAAAAGCTCGCGATACTGATAGGCACGACTCGCATTTGATTCACCCTGGTACCAGATGGCGCCTTTGATGCCGTATGGAATGAGCGGCGCGATCATGGCATTATAGAGCGCCGATGGCCGGTGCGCATAACTGGTTCGCTGCGGCAACGGTTGCTCATAGTCGCCGCTATATGTCCATTCGCCGCTGAGCGGCATCAGCGTCGAGTCGCTGCCTGCCACTTGAAGATACATCTCTTCAGCGGGACCGGCAAAACCGCCATTGCCATAACGATTGGTAATGCGCACCGCTAAAACGTTTTTCCCGCGTCGAACCAGGTCGCCCGGAACCGTATAGGTGCGAAGCTGCTGATCCAGACGGCTTGAGCCGATTTCGGCGCCGTTAAAATAGACGATATCAAAATGGGTCATGCGCGCGAGATGCACTTCAAGGTCTTTGCCTTTGAGACTTTTGGGCAGCTCGATGGTTTTCCGATACCAGACCGATCCGTCATAGCCGGGCAACGAATCCTGTTCCCACCAGCCGGGAACCTGCATGACGTGCCAGTCTTTATCATTAAAAGTGCGTTCGTGAACGCCTTTTTTGATGCCGTCATTCGAGCTATAAACAAGCCGATTGTACAAATCATCCAGCGGTTTTTGCGCCTCGGCCAGCAGTTCATAATCAGGATGTTCTGTCAGGACTTTTTCCGCCGTCGATTTGAAATCGGCAATGGTCTTGAGCATACCGGCGCTGGTCCACGACTCCGCCGGCGTACCGCCCCACGAGCTATGGATCAAACCAATCGGCACATCCAGTTCCTGAAATAACTCACGGCCAAAGAAATAGGCCACTGCGGAAAACTCGGGCACGGTTTCAGGCGAGCACTCTTGCCACTCGCCGCCGCTCACATCCCATTCGGGCAGACCGGAGACGTGACGCGGTACATAAAACAGGCGGATGTTCGGATAATTCGCCGCGGCGATTTCCTGCTCGGCGTTTTTGGAATCCTTCACCGTCCATTGCATATTGGATTGCCCGGAGGCGATCCACACATCGCCGATGTTCACATTGGTAAAAGTTATCGTCGTATCCGGTCCAGAGACAGTCATCTCATAAGGTCCGCCTGCCGCGTACTCGGGCAACAAAATTTTCCAGTTGCCGCAGGCCTTTGTTGTTGTGGATGCCTGCCATCCGGCAAAAAATATGTGAATGTGCGCTCCCGGCTCCGCTTTCCCCCATATGGGGATGAACATGTCGCGCTGCAGCACCATATTTGAACCGAAAATTTTGCCAAGTTGTAAAGAAGACGCGCTGAGTTGAGCGAAAAAAATCAGGATGAGCACAAAAATTTGCAACTTTTTCATGAGGATCTCCACGTGCGTTTTGAGGACAATGAGGTGAACGAAAATAAAAAAAATGTCCGTTAGTTGCAATTCAAAACAAAACTTTTCCAATCCTTGATTGTATCTTTACATTTCTTTTACTTGTAATTCTCGTCAAAATAAATATATTTGCATTATGCAACTATTCTCTTTTCAAAGGAAAACAATCATTCAGTTATGAAAAATAAAACCGATGCCAAATTAGCAGTCGTCATCAGCCAGCATTTTCGGAAACTGCTGCAAATCGATCGGAAAGAAACCGCGTGCCATGGCGTAACGCTGTCGCAACATTATGTGATCGATGCGCTCGTGCGAAAAAATGAATTGACGATGAACGAATTGAGCAAAGAGGTCGGCCTGGCCATGAGCACGCTTACTAGAATTGTGGATGGCCTGGTCCGCAAGGGTTTTATAAGCCGCTACGCCAGCACCACGGATCGCCGCAAAGTATGCGTGCTGTTGACAGATGAAGGAAAAGCGCTCTCGGACAATTTGCGCGCCTGTTCACAGGCGTTTTGGGCCAACGTGCTGGAATCCATCCCGGATGATAAAAAGCCGGATATCATCGACAGCTTTAGAATTTTAAATGACGCGCTGGACAGCACCGACAGCGCCTGTGAAAAAACATCCTTTTGTTACGTTGAAAAAAAAGCAACATAAAGTGGGGCGTCTTATGATAGACTTTCAAGTTTATACAACTTTGGAGGATGGCACGCCGATATTGATTCGGCCGCTGCAGCCGGAAGACAAGGATGACATTCTCTCCGGATTTGAACGAATTTCGCCGCACTCGCGGTATTTGCGCTACAGTTCGGCCGGTGCCAAACTAACGGCGGATGATCTGGACACCCTGACCTGCGACGATGAAACGCGCTGCCTCGCGCTGGGTGCCGCCGATCTGTCCAAGCCGGGTATGCATGGTATGGGCGTCGCGCGCTACGTGCGCTGCGATGATGAACCGAACTGCGCCGAAATCGCCATGGTCGTTGTCGACGAGTATCAGGGGCGCGGGCTCGGCTCGTTGTTGCTCGACCTGCTCATCGCCATCGCGCGCAAAAATGGATTTGACGCGCTGTGCGGATATGTTCTGCCGGAAAATCGTACCATGGTGCGAATGCTCCGGCGTGTGAACGCCACGCTCAAACATCTGCCGGGTGGTATTATTCGCATGGATATTCCGCTGGTCGCGCAACCGCGACAAAAAGTCGCTGTTGGCTTTTAAATCATTTGGCTTTTGATGTTCCGAATGCCCGAAAAACAGCCAACATTGTTAAATTGTCTGTCATGCGAATGAGCAGTTTCAAAAAAATGCTTTCAACTCGGCAAACACCTGCTCACGCGACCCAACGACGGTAGCGCATTTCGGCAGCGAGTTGATGAATTTTTTGCCATAACTTTTTTGGATGACACGGTTGTCAAAAATGATCACGCAGCCGCGATCGGTTTTGCGGCGAATCAAGCGGCCAAATCCCTGCTTAAATTTCAGCACCGCCAACGGCACGGCAAATTCCATAAACGGATTGCCGCCGTTTTTTTCAATCGCTTCGTAGCGCGCCTCAACAATTGGTTCGCTCGGCACTTTGAACGGCAGCTTGGTGATGATCACCGATTCGAGCGCATCGCCTTCCACATCCACGCCTTCCCAAAAACTGTCGGTGCCGAACAGTACCGATGTTTTATCGCGTTTAAAGTGCTTGAGCAGCTCGTGGCGATTTTCGTTTCCCTGTTTCAGCACTTTAATGCCGACCATGCTTAATGACTCTTCGAGCTGTCGATGGATCATATTGAGCAGGCCATAAGACGTAAACAATACAAAAGCGCGCCCTTCGGAAATCGTAATCGCCTTAAAAATGGATTTACCGAGTTCCTGCGCAAAAGTGGGATGGCGCGGATCGGGCATATCCATGGGCACGGCGAGGAGCACCTGCTTTTCATAATCAAACGGCGCCGGCAGAATCAGTTCGGTGCGGCGTTCCGACGTTACGGCGCTCAACCCAATGCGGTCGGCGAGAAAATCAAAACTCTTTTCCACCGCCAGCGTCGCCGTGGTCAAAACGACCGTATCAAACGCCTCGTACACCGCTTCTTTCATGGTGTTTTTGATTTCCAGTGGCGACATCTGAAAGCGCACGATACTTTTGCCGCGCCAGCCGGGCCGCGCTTCAATCCAACGGATATTGTCCTCATCCCAGTCAAAAATCACTTCCTGCAGCACATCAGCGACGCCGGCAAGGCGTTCAGCTTGCGCCTGCAGTTCAATGGTGATCGCGTCCCAGTCGTCTTCGGTGTGTTTGTTGCATTTTTTCGCCAAGCTGATGAGATCGTTCAAATCGCCGGCAAACAACTTGAGCGTTTGGATGTAGTCCTTGAATGGCGCACTCAGGCCTTTGGCATAAAACAGCTCATCGACAATATGCGGCAACAAACGGACTTTGATCTCGTTTTCGAGTTTACCGCCGCTTTGCTGTTTTAACGCTTCAAACAACAAATCCATCACCGAATTGGTTTGTTCAGTAATTTGATCGACACCCGGCGCCAGTTGTGTGTTCACTTTGTTGACGATTTGTTCGACAAGATCACTCGGAATATATTTTTGTCGCTGCAACACCTTGAAGCGCAGCGAGTGTAAAAATCCCTTTTCGAGCGCTTTTTGTTTGCGATGCAGACGCGTCAAAATGCGCGTGATACCGGCGCGGGTAATCTGGCTGCCGAAATAATTTGTCGCCACATTTTCAATGTGATGCGCTTCATCAAAAATAATTTTCTCGTACGGCGGCAACACCGCCGCGTCCTTGAAACTGCCGGTCTGATGACGAATCGCCAAATCCGCAAAAAGCAAATGGTGATTGGCGACGAGGATGTGCGCTTTCGTCGCATCGCGCCGCGCTTTATTGACAAAACAGTCGCGAAAATGCGGACAACGATTGTGCGTGCAGGTATCGCTTTCCGCAGCAATTTTTTCCCACACATCCGATTTGGGAATCACCGCCAAATCCGCTTTGCTGCCGTCTTTGGATGAGCGCGCCCAGCCGATGAGCGATTTGAGCTCGTGTCCCTCCTCCTCATCGGTATGAAAATCGAACTCGGAATCCACGTCATCCACCTTGCGCAGGCACACGTAATTGGAACGCCCCTTGACCAGCACGGCATCAAATTTGACCGGCAGCGCCTTTTGCAAAAACGGGATGTCCTTTTTGATGAGCTGTTCCTGCAAATTGATGGTGTTGGTGGAAATGACAATGCGCTCTTTGTTTTTCACCGCCCAATAAATCGCCGGCA
>CAYSNA010000041.1:12756-19348 GCA_964432185.1 uncultured Cytophagia bacterium | reverse complement strand
CGAGTTTGTCGGCGCCAGCACATAATTGTAAATCAACCACGTGACGGTTGAGGCGAGCGTTAACACAAATGTCACAGCCGCGCCCATGCCCACGGCAGAATCAATTTGTTTTGACACACCGATATAGGGACAGATGCCAAGAAATCTCGCAAAGACAAAGTTGTTGATAAAAATAACGCCGACAGAAATGACAAAAAGGTTTTGCAGATCCATGCCTTACCTCAGTTTGATTTGGCTCGTTTGTTTTCAAGCCAATTAAAAAATCCTAAAACAAAGCCAATGGTTAAAAATGCACCGGGAGGAAGAATCATTATCAGCACCGGCTCAAAGTTGGCGCTCATGACCGGAATACCTAAAAGGCTGCCATTGCCCATGAACTCGCGAATGGCGCCAAGCAAAACAAGGGCGAAGGTAAAACCGAGTCCCATGCCGAGGCCGTCCAAAAAGGAGAGGCCGAGGTTATTTTTTCCGGCGAACGCTTCGGCGCGACCGAGAATGATGCAGTTCACCACGATGAGCGGCACAAAAATGCCGAGCGTTTTATGCAGCGCTGGTAAAAAACCGGCCATGGACAAATCCACAATCGTCACAAAGGTGGCAATGACGACAATATAAATCGGAATGCGAATTTTGGCCGGCACAATGTTGCGGATCAGTGAAATGATCATATTCGAACAGAGCAGCACAAACGTCGCCGCCATGCCCATACCCAGCGCACTCTCAACCGAGTTACTCACGGCCAGTGTCGGACACAATCCGAGCGCCTGTTTAAACACCGGATTTTGTTTGTAAAAACCTTTGGTTAATTCATTAAGGGCTGACATTCAATCCTCAAAGATATTTTTATTGAACTTTTTTATCGTGCTGCAATTTTTCATACGCCGCAACAACGGATTTGGCCAGGGCGCGCGATGAGATCGTCGCGCCGGTGATACTTTGGATGTCACCGCCATCTTTATCGACAGCGACAGCATCGGCGGTTTTGCCGAGGAACTGCCGCGTAAACCACGGATCGTCCTCGCCATATTTGATTTCTTCAACTTTGGTGCCGAGTCCGGGCGTTTCAACCTGGCTCAGCACTTTCATGCCGAGGATCTGCCCGAGGCTGTCAACGCCGACCATGGTTTCAATCGTACTGGAATAGCCGGGACCATATGCCACAAAGGCGTAACCAACGAGATCGTTTTTGTCCGGGGTTTTATAACCGACGTAAAACAATACGTTGTCATCATTTTCGACCGGGAAAATTGCTTCGCGCGGGATATCCGGCAGGGCGACGGTTAACGCCCGATCCAGTTCCAGCGCTTTTTGCGCTTCGATGCGCGGTTTGGTTACGTTATAAATCCCGGCGAGCGCTGTGGCAGCAATAACCGTAATCAGCATCAAAAGACCGCCGAGTTTTCCTATATCTTTCATGCTTTTTTCTTTCCTCCAAAAACTTTTGGACGCGTCCAGCGATCAAGGAGCGGGGTGACAAGGTTCATCAACAAAATAGAATAGGAAACGCCCTCGGGATAACCTCCGACTTGACGGATGACGACCGTAATAACGCCGCAGCCGATGCCAAAATAGACTCGGCCTTTAAAGGTCACGGGTGAAGTCACCATATCGGTGGCCATGTAAAAAGCGCCGAGAATCAAGCCGCCGGAGAGGACATGGAACATGGGATTACCGGAGAAGAGGCCTTCGGTGCCGCCAAAAATCCAGCTCAACACGGCGACAGTGCCAATATAGGCGAAGGGGATTTTCCAGCCGATGTAACGTTTGTACATCAAAAAGGCAGCGCCGATCAACAGCAGCAGCACGGAGGTTTCGCCGATACATCCGCCGATTTGTCCCATGAACAATTTATCAAGAGAATCATACAACTGGCCGATCGCTTCGGCTGCTCCGCTTTTTTGTTCCGGCGAATAGAGTTGCGGATTCGAGAGAATATTCTGCGCGTTCTTTAAAACATTCAACGGCGTCGCGCCGGTCATGACGTCAATGCCGGAAACCGTGCTGCCTCTGGGAACGGCATCGGTAAAGATGGTCATATGCGTTGGCCACGAGGCGAGCAAAAAGGCGCGGCCCAGCAAGGCCGGGTTCATCGGATTATAACCGAGACCGCCAAAAACCATCTTGCCCACGGCGATGGCGAAAAATGAACCGATGGCGGGCATCCACAAGGGCACGCTGGGTGCGACGTTATAAGCCAGCAAAATGCCGGTTAAAACGGCGCTGCCGTCCCACACCGTGACCTCGCGGCGCATCATTTTTTGCACGAGCGCTTCGGTGGCTACAGCCGCGACGACGGCTATGAGTATGACCCAGAGCGCCCGCGGACCAAAAAAGTATACCGAACCGATTCCGGCGGGCACGAGCGTCAAAATGACCGTCCACATGATTTTCGGAATCGAATCCTTGGCGAAAATGTGAGGTGAGCTTGATACGAAAAATTTCTTTTCCATGAATGGCTTCTACTTTTTAAGTACTCAGCTTGCTTTTTTACGTTTTTGCATCACTTTGAGCTTGCCGTATTTGATCCAATGCACCAGATTGATATTGGCCGGGCAGACAAAAGAGCATGAACCACACTCGATACAATCGAGAACATTGTAGACTTCCGCGTCGTCAAAACGTTCGTGCTTGACGAACTGACCGAGCATTTTGGGCATCAATCCCATGGGGCAGGCGTCAATGCAATGGGCGCAGGAGATGCAGGGCTGCTCGTTTTTACGGCGGCTCTGCTTTTCTGTCAGAACAAGCAAACCGGACGTTCCCTTGATCACCGGCGCTTCGAGGTCGCTCTGCGCCAGGCCCATCATCGGGCCGCCCATAATCACTTTGCCGGCATTATCCTTCAACCCGCCGCACTGGTCAAACACATACGAAAACGAGGTGCCGATCGGCACGAGCAGATTTTTCGGCGTGCTAATTCCATCACCCGTTACGGTGACGACCCGATTGAGAAGCGGACGGTTATAGGCGACCGCATCATAAACCGCAGCCGCTGTACCGACGTTTTGCACGACGCAGCCGACATCCATCGGCAAACCGCCGGCGGGCACCGCGCGGTTGGTGATGGCGTTGATCAACTGCTTTTCCGCGCCCTGCGGATACTTGACGTGCAGCGCAATAATTTTATATGGTAGATTGAGTGCCGCGGCTTTTTGGCGCAACACCTGCACCGCGTCCATCTTGTTTTTTTCGATGCCGATAGCGGCATTTTTGGCGCCGAGCACTTTGACGAGAATCTCCATGCCGCGCAAAATCTTTTCGGGATATTCGAGCATCATCCGATGATCGGATGTGAGATAGGGCTCGCATTCCGCGCCGTTCAAAATCAGCGTATCAATTTTTTTATCCGGCGGCGGCGACAGTTTGACATGCGTGGGAAAGGTGGCGCCGCCCAAACCGGCCAAACCGGCGGCTTGAATGCGATTAATGATGTTCTTTTTATCCAATTCGCTGTAGGCTTTGTCAAAAACACCGACGCCCTCCCGCACCTTGTTCGCGCCGTCATTGTCAATGACAACGGACAGAACTTTTTTGCCGAGCGGATGCGGCCGCGGCTCAACAGCTTTGACGA
The DNA here is from genome assembly GCA_964432185.1 of uncultured Cytophagia bacterium. Lineage (GTDB taxonomy): Bacteria > Zhuqueibacterota > Zhuqueibacteria > Residuimicrobiales > Krinioviventaceae > Kriniovivens. The sequence continues at coordinate 15,777 of CAYSNA010000041.1, read as the reverse complement.
CACCCGACACCGTGGCATGGGCCGGAACGGACACAAAACCGCCGCTCTCCGAAACCGGATCGCCGATTTGCACTTCAGCGCCTTTTTCAACAATCGGTTTGGACGGCGCACCAATGTGCTGCTGTACCGGAATGACAACCTGTTCCGGCGCCAGGCATTCTTCTATCGCAAGAGAATCGGACAGGTTTTTATGCTCAGGAGGGTGAATGCCGCCGGAAAATGACTTGCTTAATAGTCCCAACATAATCTCCGTTTGTATTCGTTGTGCTGAACACTAAAATTCGAAAAATTGACCAATAAAAAAGAAGGGGAAGCAAATGGCTCTGTTACAATTGCTTGAGTTCTGAAAGGAATTCTTCTTTCGCCTGAAAATTTCGATATACCGAGGCGAAGCGGACATAGGCAATTTCGTCCAACTCCTTTAGTTCATCCATCACCATTTCGCCTATAAGTTCAGACTCGACTTCCTCAACACCTTTATCGCGCAGAGCATATTCAATTTGCGATGCGAGCTGTTCAATCGCGGCAGCCGAAACCGGGCGCTTGATGCAAGCAAACTGAATACCGCGGATGAGTTTATTGCGATCAAACTCTTCGCGGTTGCCGTCCTGCTTGATGATCCACAACGGTATCTCATCCACCGTTTCGCGGGTGGTGAAGCGGCGTCGACATTTGATGCACTCTCGCCGCCGGCGAATCGAACGTCCGCCATCACGCGTACGAGAGTCGATTACTTTTGTATCATTGTAGCTGCAAAATGGGCATCTCATATTACACCCACATGATCTTTAATTGTTGTAAAGCGGAAATTTTTCGCACAGGTCGCGAACTTGTCCGCGCACTTTATTTTGCGTCGTTTCGTCGGAAATATGCAACAGAACATCATCAATAAAACCGGCAATAGTTTCCATGTCGGCGTCTTGCATGCCGCGGGTCGTCAGTGCCGGAGTGCCAAGGCGAATGCCGCTGGTAGTAAACGGGCTCTGATCGTCAAACGGCACCATATTTTTGTTCACGGTGATGCCGGCATGTTCAAGTGCAGCCTCGGCGGCTTTGCCGGTCAAACCGTGTGTGCGCAAATCTACCAGCATCAGATGTGTATCGGTGCCGCCGGAGACAATTTTATAGCCGCGGTCGATCAACGCCTTGGCCAGTGTTTGCGCATTTTTTATCACTTGCTTTTGATAACCGATAAAATCTTCCTGCAAAGCTTCTTTAAACGCCACCGCTTTGGCCGCAATCACGTGCATCAGCGGGCCGCCCTGGAAACCGGGAAAAACATTAAAATCAACCAGCTCGCCATAGGTCTTTAATTTGCCTTTTGGCGTCGTTTGGCCCATGTCATTTTCGACATTCTTACCGATAAGAATCATACCGCCGCGAGGGCCGCGCAAGGTTTTATGCGTTGTTGTAGTGACGATATGGCAATGCGGTATCGGGCTGGCAATTAAACCGGCGGCAATCAAACCGGCCGGGTGCGCAATATCGGCAACAAGTTTGGCGCCGATTTTATCGGCAATGGCACGAAAACCGGCATAATCAATTTCGCGAGCGTATGCGCTGGCGCCGGTGATGATCAATTTGGGCTTTTCTTTCAGCGCGATGGCCTCGACCTCATTCATGTCGATGACGCCGTCTTTTGTGGTGCCATAGTGCACCATGTCAAAGAAACGGCCGGAAAAGTTCACCGGGCTGCCGTGCGTCAAATGACCGCCGTGCGCCAGGTCCATGCCCATCACCTTGTCGCCGTAATTGATCAAACTGAAATACGCCGCCATATTGGCCTGCGATCCCGAATGTGGTTGCACATTGGCATGTTCAGCCTTGAACAACTGCTTGGCGCGGTCGCGTGCCAAATCTTCCGCAACATCAACATATTCGCAACCGCCGTAATAACGCTTGGCCGGATAGCCTTCGGCGTACTTGTTCGTCATCACCTGCCCCATCGCTTCCAAAACGGCAAGGCTGACAAAATTTTCCGAGGCGATCAGTTCAAGCTTGTAATTCTGACGGTCGGTTTCGTTTTTTATCGACTGAAAAATATCAGGATCAAATGATTCAAGCAAAGACATGGAAAAAACTACCTTCCGGTTAACGAATGGATTTTATCAACTCGCACAGCGTGACGTCCGCCTTCAAACTCGGTGTCGAGAAAAATATGTATCATGCGCACGGCCATGTCGATCGTTGTCGTTCGGCCGCCCAATGCGAGGATATTGGCATTATTATGTTTTCGGGCCATTTCCGCCAGATAGTCTGACGTGCACAGCGCCGCCCGCGCGCCGGTCACTTTATTGGCGGAAATGCTGATACCGATTCCGGTACCGCAAATGATAATGCCTTTGTCATGATCACCGCCGGCGACCTTTTTGCCAATGAGCACGCCAAAATCCGGATAATCCACGCGGTCGATATTATGCGTGCCGTAATCAGTATATGGAATTTTATTTAAATCAAAATATTCAACGATCTGTTGTTTGAGCTCGAAACCGGCGTGATCCGAGCCAATAGCGATGGTCATGCTGCACCACGAATCAATTTAGTTTTTATCAGGCAAAAATAAAGAGGGATGCAAAACATCCCTCTTCAAGTCCGAAGGGAAATCAGCTTACCAAGGCAACCAGTCATAGCATTCGAGTTCAGGCTTGTCCTGATTCGGATGCATAAAACGGTCTTCTTTGGTCGGAATTTCCGTTTTGATATAATTCATTTTACGTTTGCCAAGGTCCGAGTACTCGACATCTTTTTGAGCACCAAGAGAATAGAAATTATAGGCTTTTTCATACACCAGCTTGTCATTAAAGTTGGTGATTCGTTTGTCTCGCGCACCAATGCAGTCATCAGCGACTTTGGCGTACACATCACCTTTAACAATGTAGCCAAGGCCAAAGTTCGAATTGGTGCTAATCGCTTTTTGCGCCATGGTCATCGCACGGCGTGTATTGCCAAGCTCAATGTAGCAGGTGGCAATTTCGCACATCACCTTGGCGTGGTCCGGTTTGAGTTCCAGAACCTTTTCGT
>CAYSNA010000041.1:0-12746 GCA_964432185.1 uncultured Cytophagia bacterium | reverse complement strand
GCTTTTGATGGCATCGGCAAATTTTTCATCGTTTTGTTGTGCGCTGCCTTTATACTCCCAGGCATCCGCATCTTCAGGATTGAGCGCCAGCACTTTATCAAAGGCGGCGGATGCTTCGGCATACATTTGTTCTTTAAAATAGAGGTTCGCGATTTCAAACGCCAGGGTGATATTTTGCGGATCCTGTTCCCGTGCCGCCTCTTTTGTCGCAATGATTTCCATCACATCTTTGCCAAGGCTGCTCATGAGATTTGCGACGATTTGCTGTGCCTCACCGTCGCTCGGATCTTTTTTGACAATTATTTCATACACTTTCAACGCCTCGTCCAGCTCGTTAACAGCAACAAGCATGGGACCAAGGGCTTTATAATCCGAGAGCGTTTCGCCATCATACTCGATAGCTTTCTGATAGGATTCAATAGCAGCGGGATAATCTTTGTAAGCATTTTGATAATAACCCAGGCTGCGATAGAAGAAAGCGTTATCGGGATATTTTTCAATAGCTTCCTGATAAACAGCCATCGCGCTATCGGGCATTTGTAATTGGACGTAACAATCGGCAAGTTTTGTATAAACGGAGGACCACTCTTTGGACGTATCCATTTTGGCGGCTTTCCACAGCGGCTTGATGGCATCGCGGTAATTTTTATTTTTGTGATGTTCGTGCCCTGTGCTGAAAGCAATTGCTTTTTCGCGGTTATATTTTTCAAGGGCGATGGAATCTTCTTTGGCCTTGGCGGCAGCTTCAGCTGCACTCATGCTGGCGGCAGTTCCGGTTCCGGCGCCGGTTGTTGCCGTACAACCGGTCATGAGGGACGATGCGGTGAATCCGGCAACGACTAAAACGGTAACAACGATTATACCTTTGATAAGCACTAATTTTCTCAACACGCTAAAATCCTCCTTAACAGATTTTAAATCAGAAACATACTTTGCCAGACATCCCCCACAAACCATATGTGACACGAGTGGCTAACACCTTGTCGAAAAAGTTGAATTTATTTTACTTAAAAAAGGCTAAAAATGCAAGGCTTTTTTGGCTGGACCACAGGACTAATAAATGCGCTGGAACCACTTTTCGGCCATGGTCACACTTGCGGAGATTCGAAAAATCTTTTCAGAGTAGAGAAAGGCGTCCGAGCTGCTGCGCTTGCCATATTCGATCGCCATATCGATGCGTCCGGTATTTCGACTGAACGGAAAACCGGCGCCGCCGGAAAACAACATCTCGGTGACTTGTTCGCCATTGGGATCGATAAATGGTAGCTGCGCATACGAGGCGCCGAGCCGGAGCACAACACGCTCATGATATTTGGCCAAATAATCATCAGATGCGCGGTATTGCACACCACCGCCAAAACGGAGATAATTGGTCATAGTGGCGTCTTTTTGCCCGTCAATCTCGTAATTGTCCCACAATTGGGTATAGACATCAGCAGCAATTAAAATCTTTTTCCAATCCAGCGCCAGACCGCCGCCAAAAGAGGTCGGATAAAGCGCTTTCTGATCAATCGGATCCATTTTGACGCCACCGCCCGAGGTTTTTCTCGTTTCAATGGTCAAGTTTGAGGCTGTCTTGATCATGGCGCCAAAAGACAACATACTCAACGGTTTAAAATGAATGCCCAGTTCGGCGCCGGGGCCCCAGACGTGCGAACTGATATTATCGGAAGCATTCAGATAAGTATCGTCATCAAATTCGGTTTTCCAAACTTCATTGTAGGCGCCAAAATTAAAATTGAACATACCGCCGACAGTCAACGACGGTAAAAGTCGGTAATTCAATCCTAACGAGGCGGCAGTGATGCCGCCGGTGGTGTTGATGATTCGTTGCACATTATAATCATCCGTTGCCTCGGCATAATCCACCGTCATCTGTGATCTGACGAGCGGCTTGATGGAAGCCAAAATAGCCATCCTGTTTTTATACATGGGAAAACCGAACTGAAATCCCGCGGCATTGCCCTGGCGCGTCGTCACACTGTTTTCACCAATTATATTGTCGGTAATTTCAGCTTGAAAGCTGGCGGCAATAGTGGTAAGATCGTTGAGATAAACCGCGGCCGGATTCATGCTGTTATATGAAAGATATTGTTGGACGCCGAGTCCGGCGCCGCCCATGCCGGACGCTTGCGCTGAAATCAGGTATTGCGGGACACCCAGTCCGTAAACGGAATAAAAACTATCAGCCTGAACGGCTGAAAACGAAAGCAGAACAACAAATAAGAGAGTGCGAGCACGTTTCATTCTTTTTTCCAGTAGTTAATCAGATGGAAAGATTATTGGCGCGCAAAGCGGTGCGCTGCCGACAGCGAATAGGTGATTTCCAACGTCGGCATATCCGCCGGATCGATCCGGCCGGATTTGAAGGCCATTTCCTGAAAATCAGCGCCTTGAAAATAGGGATAGATCATAAAACCATTATTTTTCGATGTACCAGAAACCCAACGTTGGACAATACGCGATACAGCCGCAGACGCCGCAGGGCTGTCGAAAACAAACGTAGCATTATTCGTCGACGCTACATCGACGCCGGGTGAATAATTAGGATCGATTATAACAGTGGAATCGAGTTTACTCAAACCGATCCACTCGCCGAGTGAATCGGCTGCGCCAATGCCAACAGAAAAGGCGCCGTCGCTGCTCGTTCCCGGAATCAGCACATTATCAGGATCAATGACGAACGCCAGTCTGGCCCGGTGAATTGTCGCTTCAGCCGGAAGACTTGAAAGATCAAACTGCAGCATACTTCGATAGCCCATGCCATTGCCAACGTGAAGCACATCGGGATTTTCTTCAAGCTCATACTCGGCGATCCCGTTCGTGGCCTGCAACAGGCTGGCATCGTGCGTCAAATAGGCGATCGTCGTATCAAGTGCGCCGGTTGCTTCCTGGCTTACGACTTGAATATACGGTTTGTAGTTTGAAGCTTCGGAGGAATAAAATACCGTACCTCCGGGCGCCTGGTCAAACTTGAGCAGCAGGCCGTTAATGAGTGGCGTGGAATTTTTCGTATCACTGATCCACTCGGTTATAAAATTCGTGTCGGTAAATTGAAATTCATGCCAGGTCGTATCACCGGGGGTAAAATTCCACGATTCCAACACCTCGGTTCGATAGGCATTTTCAACGTCGCTCAACACAACTGTTTTCTCATCCCAGGAGCGTTCAACGCGATGCGCTGTGACGACATAAGCGGTTTGATCGTTAAAATGATCTACCGCATACATGGCCAGCTTGGCCGAAACGACGGTATTTTCACTGGAGACTTTGCTCAGATTTCGATCTTGCAAAATGATAAAAGAGTGCGCATCTTTTCCACTGCCCAGCAAAAGAGTTGATTTATCACCCGTCGGCACCGCCCGCCAAAAACGGCCGATATTGACCGGTTGGAGGGTGATCGGCGGCTGCAGACCAACTTTGCCTTCTCGCTCCAAAAGATCATAGCCGTTAGGCAACGGGGTGTTGTTGGTACAGTGTAGAAAAGTAAGGAAAATGAGGAAAATCAACGCAGTCATTTTTTTCATAATATATCCTGGATCATCATCAGATAAGCAATTTCAGACTCTTTTACTGAAAAATTCACAAAGAGTTCCAAAGCGATTGAAAGAGGCGAAATTTAACAATTAATCTCGAATTTTCAAGGCAATAAATCGGAATTCCTGACGCGAATTAAACGTGCCTTGGGAAAATGCTATCGAGTTCAATATTTCGAACGGCCAACTTTGCCTTCAGTTCTCGGTTCGCACCAATAAAAAAGGGCAATCAAAGTGATTGCCCTCTTCAAGTCATATCAAACCCAAAAATCTATTCTTCTGATTTTTCTTGGGGTTCTTTTTCGCCTTCGGTTTGTTTGGCCTCGCGACGCTGACGTGCTTTTTCCAGCTTTTCGGCTTGCGTCCCTTCGTAACCGACAAGTTCAAACACAGCCATCGGTGCATTGTCGCCTTTGCGACTGCCGATTTTGATGACGCGCGTATAGCCGCCGGGACGTCCTTCGTACTTGGGTGCGATATCTTCAAACAGCTCTTTCACCAGCTTTTTGTCAGGAATGGTACGCAAAACCTGACGACGTGCAGCAAGATCACCGCGTTTTGCGAATGTGATCAGGCGCTCCACAACACCGCGCGCTTCTTTGGCTTTTGGCGTTGTAGTGATAATGCTTTTATGTTCAATTAGAGCGGCGGCCAGATTAGCCAACGTGGCTTTACGATGGCTGGCTGTACGTCCTAATTTTCGTCCTGACTTTAAGTGTCTCATCGATAAATTCCTTCGTTAAGATGGCGGATCGCTTAATCCTCTTTCTTTTTCATATATTTTTCTATATCCATGCCAAAGTGCAAACCTTTTTCGTCGAGAATTTTATTCAGCTCTGTCAAAGATTTGCGGCCAAAATTTCTAAATTTCAGCATTTCATTTTCATCGCGACGCACGAGATCGCCGATGGTCGTAATATTGGCGGCGGTTAAGCAGTTATGCGAGCGGACCGACAATTCCAGTTCATCCACGCTCATTTGCAAGAGTTTGCGGATGCGAATAACTTCTTCATCAACTTCGGGTTCTTCTTCTTCTTCGGTTTCCACATCAAAGCTGATGAACATCTGGATATGATCACGAAGAATTTTACCGGCATAACTTAGCGCGTCGTCAGGCGTCAAGGTGCCGTCCGTGGTCACTTCCAGGATCAGTTTCTCATAATCCGTTCTCTGACCGACGCGGGTATTTTCAACATTATAGGTCACGCGCGTCACCGGCGTAAAAATAGAGTCGATGCAAATCATACCGATCGGCATATCGGGCACTTTATTTTCTTCAGCCGGCACATAACCGCGGCCACGGCCGATGCGCAGTTCCAACTGGAATTCAGCTTCATCGTTTAGCGTCGCAATCACGAGGTCGGGATTGAGAACTTCAAACTCGGTGGTTCCGGCCTGAATATCACCGGCTTTAAAGACACCGGGACCTTTAAGGTCGATGAGCACTCGATCCGGTTTTTTCTCGAGGGTTTTAATACGAACCTGTTTCAGATTGAGGACAATTTCCGACACATCTTCCTGAACACCGGGAATGGTGCTGAATTCGTGCAAAATGCCGTCAACGCGAAACATGGTAATCGCCGCGCCGGGGATGGAGGACAAGAGCACACGACGAAGAGCATTACCGATTGTGTGACCAAATCCACGTTCCAACGGCTGAACGATAAATTTGCCAAAAGTATTAGTATAAGTCGACTCGTCCAGTTCAATGCTTTCAGGCATCTGAAAACTCGGTAAAGCCATTTAAATCTCCAATCTTTTAGTCTAAAATATTGGACTAATTAACGAGCGCTACTTGGAGTAGAGCTCAACGATCAACTGCTCATTGACGTTCACAGGGATCTCTTGGCGCGCCGGTATTTCCAACAGACTGCCTTTGAGTTGCGCCTTGTCGAGAGCCAGCCAGCTCACAAGTTTTCCATCACGTACTTTTTTCATCGAATCGTGGATCACGTCCAGTTGACGGCTTTTTTCGACAACCTGAATTTCATCGCCGGTTTTTACGTGGTAGGACGGGATATCCACCAGACCGCCGTTAACCATAAAGTGACGATGGCGTACGAGCTGACGTGCGGCGGCGCGAGACGGCGCCATACCGAGGCGGTAAACGACGTTATCCAACCTGCATTCCAGCAGCTTGATCAGGTTTTCACCGGTAATGCCGGTGGCGCGTTCAGCTCTGTCAAAGTAGAGGCGGAACTGTTTTTCCAGCACGCCGTACATACGTTTCACTTTTTGTTTTTCACGCAACTGAACAGCATACTCTGATTGTTTGAAACGGCGCTTTTGACCGTGCTGACCCGGCGCATAGCCTTTTTTCTCAAAAGTACATTTATTGGTCATGCATTTTGTACCCTTCAAAAAGAGCTTCATCCCCTCTCTACGGCACAATTTGCAGTCGGCACCAGTATATCTTGCCATAAAAGTAAACCTCCTTAAAAAACAACCTTATGGTTGTCAACATTCTTTCTCTACAGGCGGTATATAAATTTTTATACCCGGCGTCTCTTTGGAGGACGGCATCCGTTATGCGGGATGGGGGTAACGTCCTTGATTGCAGTGATTTCAAGACCAGCCGCCTGCAATGAGCGAACAGCAGCTTCGCGACCGGAACCGGGGCCTTTCACCATAACTTCAACGCGTTGCAGCCCCAGATCCATGGCCTCTTTTGCACATTTTTCGGCAGCGACCTGAGCCGCAAACGGTGTACTTTTTCTTGAGCCTTTAAAGCCGCTTCGGCCTGCGGTTGCCCATGAGATCACATTACCATAAATATCGGTCAGCGTAATATTCGTGTTATTGAATGTTACTTTAATGTGAGCAACACCGTTGGCTTCGACTTTATCTTTTTTCTTTGTGACTCTTGTTCTCTTTTTCGGACTCAACGAGCACCTCGTAATCTATATTCTATTATTTTTTCTTTTTGACTGCTAAACTTCTTTTGCCTCGGCGGGTACGCGCGTTCGTATGCGTGCGTTGGCCGCGACACGGCATATTGCGGCGATGGCGTAAACCACGGTAACAGCCGATGTCCATCAGTCGTTTAATATTCATCTGAATTTCACTTCGCAATGCACCTTCCACTTTGTAGCGTTCGGTAATTTCATCGCGAATCAAGGCAATGTCTTCGGCAGACATGTCATTCACGCGTACGTCGGGGCTGATGCCGACTGTGGCTAAAATTTTCTGTGAGGAAGCTAAGCCGATACCCGTAATGTAGGTCAAGGCCACTTCGATTCGTTTCTCATTAGGTAAATCAATACCAGCTATACGAGCCAAAATAATCTCCTTTTACTTGACTATCCCTGACGTTGTTTGTGCCGCGGATTGCGACTACAAATAATCCGTATCTGACCTTTGCGTCGGATGACTTTACAATATTCACATTGTTTTTTTACGGATGCTTTAACTTTCATCGTTCCGATCCTTTATCTCACCTGTAGTGAATAGTCCACATTTTTATTTATAACGATACGTGATTCGGCCGCGCGTCAGATCGTAAGGTGAAAGTTCACACGTCACCTTGTCACCCGGCAATATTTTGATAAAGTGCATTCTCATTTTGCCGGAGATGTGCGCCAGTATTTTATGACCGTTTTCCAGCTCAACCCGAAATGTGGCGTTGGGTAGAGTTTCGAGGATCGTACCGTCAATTTTTATGTTATCTTCTTTTGCCATTTTTTATAGTCCGGCAGTTAGTATTTCCGCTTTTCCGTTCGTTATCACGATGTCGTGCTCAAAATGCGCTGATGGTTTGCCATCCGCCGTGACGACTGTCCAGTCATCGTCCTCGGTATAGACCTCAAAGGTACCCATATTGACCATGGGTTCGATGGCAAAAACCATCCCCGATTTCAAGCGGGGTCCTTTGCCAGCCGGTCCATAATTTGGAATCTGCGGCGCTTCGTGCATTTCGGTGCCGATACCGTGTCCGACCAAATCTCGCACAACCGAAAATCCGGCGGCTTCAACATGCTGCTGCACGGTAAAACCGATATCCGAAAGACGATTGCCGACCACTGCGGCTTCGACCGCCAGTTCGAGCGACTCTTTGGTGATTCGCATCAGCCTTTCTTTTTCCGGATCAACCGTACCAACTTTGAAGGTTTTCGCAGCGTCGCCATAATAACCGTTCAGTTCAACACCAATGTCAACGCTTACTATTTCACCTTCTTGCAGAATTCTGTCGCCCGGAATGCCGTGTACAACCTGCTCGTCCACGGAAATGCAACTGTTGGCCGGGTATCCATGAAAGCCTTTAAACGCCGGCCGTGCATTTTGAGAATATATAAAGTCTGCAATTTCAAGATCAAGATCGCCGGTTTTAAGACCGGGTTGGATGCGAGCTTCGGCCAGCTTTAAGGCCTGAACGACGATTTGAGCGCTTTTTCGCAACAGCTCAATCTCTCTCGCATTTCGAATATTGATCATAAATCAGGCAGACAGTTTCTCGTACAAATCAATAATATCGCGGCGAACCTTTTCAACATCCTGTGAGCCGTCTACAGCATAGAGCTTGCCCTGCTTTTTATAATATTCCACCAGCGGGGCAGTTTTTTCATTATAGACGACCAGGCGGTTGCGCACAGTTTCTTCTTTATCGTCATCACGCTGAATGACCGTGCCGCCGCATTTGGCGCATGTATCGCCGTTAATCGGCGGATCGTAAATCATATTGTGGTTGTAGCCACATTTTGTACACGTTCGTCTGCTGGTGATACGTTTGACGATTTCGTCTTCATCAACAGCAAAATAGACCACGGCATCAATGCCGGGTTTGCCGGTCAGCATGGCGTCCAAATCTTCGGCCTGTTTGATGGTGCGCGGAAAGCCGTCGAGGATGTAGCCGTTTTTGCAATCATCCTGGTCCAGTCGCTCTTCCATCAAGCCGATGATAATATCGTCGGAGACCAGACCGCCGCTATCCATAATGGCTTTGGCTTTTTTGCCGAGTTCAGTGCCGTCGGCAACCGCTTTGCGCAAAATATCGCCGGTTGAAATCTGCGGAATATTGTATTTTCCAGCCAGAACGGACGCTTGCGTTCCTTTACCGGTTCCGGGGGCGCCAAGATAAATCTGTCTCATGCTCTCACTCCCTCCTAGAATCTTTTGCGACCGCGAATTTTACCGCTCTTCATAAAGCCGTCATAGTGACGCATCAGCAGATGCGATTCGACCTGTTGCAGTGTGTCAAGCGCCACACCAACAACGATCAGCAGAGATGTGCCGCCAAAGAAACTTGAAAAGCCCATGGAGACGTTGGTAAAGCTGCTCACAATATAGGGCAGAATGGCGATGATGGCCAGGAAAATCGAGCCAGGCAGCGTAATTCGCGTCAAGATATTGTCGATGAATTCAGCCGTCTTTTTGCCGGGGCGTACGCCGGGAATAAAGCCGCCCTGCTTTTTCATATTATCAGCGACATCCGTCGGATTAAAAGCGATGGCAGTATAAAAATAGGTGAAAAAGACGATCATCAAAGAATAAATCAACCAATATACCCAGGATGTATAATCGAACATCCGGTTAATGCCGGCCATAAATTCGCTGTTCGGAAAGAACTGAGCAACGGTTTGCGGCACGAACAAAATGGACTGCGCAAAGATGATCGGCATAACGCCGGCCGTGTTTACGCGCAGCGGAATATGTGTGCTTTGACCGCCGTAAACTTTGCGACCAACAACGCGCTTGGCATACTGCACCGGGATTTTTCTCGTGCCCTGGGTCAGCAACACGGTCCCTGCCACCGTTATGACAAAGACAGCGAGGAGCAGAATCTCCGTCAGCAGCGTGCGGTTACCGGCAGCGACTTGTTGCACTTCTTCCAGAATCGAGTTCGGGAAGCGGGCAATGATGCCGATAAAAATGATCAAAGAGATACCGTTACCAATACCTTTTTCGGTGATCATTTCACCGAGCCACATGATTAACACCGTACCAGCCGTCAAGGTCAAAACCGTCATCAAGCGGAATCCCATGCCGGGATTCGGCACAACGAGTTGACCGGTTGAGCTGGCGCCAATTCGTTCCAAAAAGATACTCACACCAACAGCCTGCATGGCCGAGATGGCCACCGTGCCGTAACGGGTATACTGCATAATTTTCTTTCGGCCTTGCTCGCCTTCTTTTTGCAGTTTCTGAAAATAAGGCAAAACAGCGCCGAGGAGCTGCAAAATAATGGATGCGGAAATATAGGGCATAATACCCAACGCAAAGATGGTTGCGCGGCTAAACGCACCACCCGCAAAAAGATCGTACAAACCAAGCAAACCTTGCTGTGCTTGTTGAAAATATTCAACCAGAGCATTCGCGTTTACCCCGGGTACCGGAACGTGTCCACCAATACGGTAGACGACAAGAATCAAAAATGTGAACAGGATCTTGCGCTTCAGTTCAGGTATCTTGACGATACTTTGTAATTGATCCATCATAGTGTGGTAGTCCTCCCGCCGGCAGCTTCAATTTTTTCAACGGCTGATTTACTGAATGCGTTTGCCGTAATATGCACTTTCGACTTTAATTCACCCTGACCAAGGATTTTGACCGGCAGATTCTTTTTCGAGATCAAGCCGTTTTCAAGCAAAACCTGGGGAGTGATTTCGTCGATCTTGGCAACTTTTTCCAGATCAGCCAGATTGACAACCTGGAATTCAACGCGGTTGAAATTGGTAAAGCCGCGTTTAGGCAGCCGGCGCATAATAGGCATTTGACCACCTTCAAACCAGAGTCTGCGTTTGGAGCCGGAACGGGATCGTTGGCCTTTATGTCCGCGGCAGGATGTTTTTCCGTGCGCGCCGCCGCGACCAACTCGTTTTCGGTTCTTGCGGGAACCTTCAGCATATGTTAAATTCGATAGATCCATTATCGCCTCAATGTCATCAAGTTTATCGTGGCCGGTGAAGGAGGTTACGCCTCTTCAACCTTGACCAGATGTGATACTTTATTAATCATTCCTTGAATGGCTGGTGTATCTTGCTGCTCAACGGTGTGGTGCATCTTGCGTAAACCGAGAGCTCGCACGGTGTCTTTTTGCACTTGCAAACGACCGATCGTGCTGCGCACCAGCGTAATCTTTAATGTTTTCGCCTTTTTCTTTGCCATTTTTCTTGCTTCCTAAATCGTAGATTATTCAGCTTCAACAGGCTGTTTTTTCGGGTCTGTGTTAAACACGCGCATGATGGACATGCCGCGTTTTCTGGCAACGGATTCCGCGTCCATCATCGTTGTCAACGCCGCCATCGTGGCCTTGACGACGTTATGCGGGTTGGCTGAACCGCGGCTCTTGGTGAGCACATCGGTCACACCGGCGGCTTCCATAATGGCACGCACCGGACCACCGGCGATCACACCTGTACCGGGAGCAGCGGGTTTCATAAACACGCGACCAGCGCCAAACTTGCCTTCAATATCATGAGTGATTGTACCGTTGATAATTGGCACTTTCACCAAACTCTTTTTCGCGGAATCCGCACCCTTGGCAATACAGTCAGCAACTTCGTTTGCTTTTCCAAGGCCAATACCGACAGTTCCATTACCATCACCAACCACGACAATGGCGTTAAAACTGAAGCGTCGACCACCCTTGACCACTTTGGCAACGCGGTTTACGTGAACGACTTTTTCTGTAAGTTCAAGTTCGTTTGGATTAATTCTTTCCACACGCTTTTTAGCCATTTTACACCTTTTATAGAGGAATTGGGAAATAATTTCAAATTAAAACTGTAATCCGCCTTCGCGGGCGCCATCAGCAAAAGCTTTGACGCGGCCGTGATAAAGATAACCGGCGCGATCGAACACAACAGCTTCAATATTCTTATCTTTAGCCAGTTCGCCCAACAGCTTGCCGGCAACCTTGGCTTGCTCGGTTTTATTTTTGGCGCCGGCGATGGCCTTTGCAATATCTTTTGAACGCGTTGACGCGGCGACCAGGGTTTCCTGTTTTACGTCGTCAACAATTTGACCGTAAATTTCTTTATTGCTGCGAAAAACCACCAGTCTCGGACGCTCGCCTGTACCGCGAATCTTTTTCAGCAATGCTTTTTTGCGACGGGCACGCGCTTGTTGTTTCACTATATTTTTATCAGCCATTTTTTATCTCAACATTCTCTATGTTAATCTCTCAGACTACGTTCGAATTACGCAGCAGTCTTACCAGCTTTACGACGGATCTGCTCGCCTTGATAGCGAATTCCTTTGCCCTTGTACGGTTCGGGTTTACGGAAAGAGCGAATCTTTGCGGCAACCTGGCCGACCAATTGTTTGTCAATACCGCGGATGACCACGACGGTGTTGCCTTCAGTCGCGATTTCAATGCCATCGGCCGGTTTGAACAGAATATCATGCGAATAGCCGACGGACAACATCAGATTTTTGCCCTTCATTTCGGCACGATAGCCAACGCCGACGATCTCCAGACGTTTCTCATAACCCTTCGTCACACCTTCAACCACGTTATTGACGAGGCTGCGGTACAAGCCGTGCTTGGAGCGATGCTCTTTAGAATCGGACGGTCTATTCACCGTCAGCGTACCATCCTCGACCTTCAGGACCATGTCAGCAGGGACAGAAACCGACAGTTCACCTTTCGGGCCTTTTGCTGTAACAAAATTATCCTTGATGTCGAGCGTTACAGCATCTGGTATAGTTATGGGTAGTTTTCCAATTCGAGACACGATTAACTCCTAATCATTATTGATGTTTTACCAGACGTAACACAGAACTTCGCCACCAACACCTCGACGACGCGCTTCCTGTCCCGTCATCACTCCTTGGGACGTCGTCATTATGGCAATGCCGAGGTTATTGTAGACCCGAGGTATCAAATCCTTGCCAACGTAGCGTCTGTATCCAGGGCGACTGACTCGGTCGAGACCCGCAATTACGCTGTCATCACCATCATTATATTTCAAATAAATTCGAATGATCGATTGTTTATTATCTTCAATGATGATATGATTATTAATATAATTTTCTTCCTGCAAAATTTTTGTGATCTGTTTTTTCAGATTCGAAGCAGGAATATCAACTTTGCGATGTTTTGCCCGTGTCGCATTTCTGATTCTTGTCAAGTAATCTGCGATGGGATCGGTTTTAGACATTTAATTTCTCCCTAACAACCCTTAACTGGATAACTTTTTGACATCATGTTTACAGTACCGGTATACATTTTACCAGCTTGACTTGACGACGCCTGGGATTTTACCTTCAAGA
>CAYSNA010000040.1:0-19602 GCA_964432185.1 uncultured Cytophagia bacterium | reverse complement strand
ACATAACCGGGCTCATCCAAATATAAAATTTGGTCCGCCACTCCCGTACCGTTTTGAACAGGGATGGCAACCAAAACCGGTTCAGTGCCGTCTGGCGCAATGTGGTTATTAAAAATCCCGTCATTAAACGAAATTTTAATGATGCCATCCGCAACATTACCTTCAGCGTCAACAGCATTTGTAACTTTGAGCGTAAAAGGTTGACCGGCACGCGGATTATCAGCTTCATCATAAATGATATTAAAGTTTGTAATCGGATCTTTGATTTTTATTGTGGCCGATCCGGCATCTTCCGGTGTACTTGTATCAGGATTAACTCCGCCATAGTGAACTTCTAATTTAAATGGATAATCACCGGCAGCCGGATTTTTAACCATAGCTATTTTTATACCCACAGTATCCGGGGGATTAGGGTAGGTTGTTTTATCTTGCCGTGAAATGTAAACTTTTTTCCAGTTGGGATCTATTGTTGTATCGATTCTGTCAATGTTTAGCCGACCATCCATGGTTGCTGGATTATAGCTATCCGCCATAATAGTCAGATTTGAATTCACGTCAAAACTGCGAGGATAAAAAAGGACAAACTGAGCATTCAAATCAATTTGATTGACCACAGCCCATTTTATTGTGTGTATTGTGCTTTGCCCCGCAGCAGATGTTTGCGGTACAACTTTTAGATTACCATTGCCAATATTGCCTTGCGCACTTGCACTCAAACCGGCAAAGAAGGTGGCAAATAGTATTAATGCGCTAATAACTGTATGTCGATGCAAAATTTTAATCTCACTTATTTGGTATATTGCTCAACACGGGAGCGTGCATTTTGTTTGCGAATGGTGGTGTTGTCATTGACAAGTGCAACGTCAAAGTCCCACTCCTGTTCCATTTGTCCGGGATTGATAACGGACGCGACTTTGAGATCAATCGTGTCGCCAGCGGCAATCGTTGTACTGGCGTTTTGGCGACTGAGCGATATGACGTTGTCTTTAACCGAGGCCATCAGATTGCCGTCGAGCTTTTCTGATACGGCCATCATCACCAGTTGCGTGTTAAAAGCTTTTGGAAAGGTGATGTCAATTCGAGAATCCGGTCTCACTTCCGAGTCAAAAACAACTTCAAAAATGTAAGCAGCCGGCTTTGAGGCCTCACGATTGGTTGCGGATACGTTCACCATGTTTTGTGCCTGAAGCGACAGAGTCAACAGCACAATCACGGCACATGTTTTAACGATCACGTTCTGGTACACATTTTTAAGCATAACTTTTTCTCAAAATAGCGATAATTGTGTCAACATTTTGGGTGAAATTCTACTCTTCAACTCGGAAAAAGGCGAAATTGTTTCACAACGAAACCGGGGTATACAACAAAAACAACATATCGAAGTAAAGACATATTTTCAAGCCTTTTATCAAAGTTGCTGTTATTCCTACAAGAATCGAGCCAAACAAAAGATTTTGGATCAAAATCATGCGATGCGTCTGTCCTGAGTTGCCAAAGAGTGAAAGGAGAAGCGGGCTTTTACTTCAAAATCGCGCGCAACAAGATGAGGAGTCCCCTGCCGTCATTGTGCATCAGCTTTAATTTCTTTTTTGCCTTTTCGTAATATGGATTAATCTCCACAGCCTTTTCAAATTCGCTCGTCGCTCGGCTGAAACATTGCCAACCACGCAGCAAATAGGCCACACCGAGACTGTGTCTCAAATCGGCATAGTTTGGATTATCCATCAACACATGTTCAATAGTTTCGATATAATAGTCCAGCGTCTGGTTGTCATCATCCAGCTCGCCGAACATAAATTTGAGATAAAATTCGCTGTCAAAAAGTTGCGCGCGAATATCAAATTTGCGCGCCTGTTCAAAGCAGTCCAGCGCCTGGGCGACGGAATTGAGGTCTTTGATTTTTTCAAGTCCGGCGTGCATCAGATCCTTATCGAGATCCTGGGTCAGCCGCATGGCTTTGCGGAAATTTTGATCCGCCTCTTTGAGCCGTTCGATGGACGGCGCCAATTCCGCATGCACCGGGTATTCAATAGTGCTTTCGACCAAAATACAACCGAGAGAATAATAGGCATCCCAGTAGTTGTCATTGAGTTCGAGCGCCTTGGCAAAATGTCGACGCGCATCGGCAAACCGTTCCTGGTTCCACAACGTTTTGCCGAGCTGCAAGTGCAAATCCGGATAATTCGGCGTGCGCTCAATGGCGCTCATCAGTTGCAGATAGGCGGATTGGTAATCACCTTTATTAAAATATGCTTTGGCAAGATCGCTGTCCAACTCGACTTTATCGCCGCCAATTTTTTGCGCATGTTCAAATTGTTCGATGGCTTCGTCATAAAATCCCCGCTCCAGAAACAGTTGTCCAAGATGCAGGATTGAATCGAGATGATTGGAGGTTTTAACGCGATCTGCCATATGAAATAGTAATTCGATATCCGATTTGACCAGCTCGTGATATTGCTGAACTTGAAACTCGAGCTTGTCATTCGACTCGACGTCATGAATTAAAAAAATGCGCTTTTTTACCAGAGACCCGCCGTCAAAAATGGTCACATTGGCGCTCTGGTTTTCTTTGACAAAACTGGTCTGGATATGCAAATTGCGCTCGGAAACAGCGATATCGCTATTTAAGCCGACATCTAAACTCATAATAGCCTTACTCTGTTGATTGTGGTGTTTGTTTCTCTGGCGATGTGCCGGTGCTCTTTTTATTTTTATAATCGGTGATATAAAAACCGGAACCTTTAAAAATCAGTCCGCTGCCGCCTGTCAGCATTCGAATGGCTCGATCCTCGTTACATTCGGGACATCGTGTTATCGGTTCGTCCGTAATATTTTGAAAGACCTCAAATTCGTAGCCACAAGATTGACATTTATATACATACGTTGGCATTCATGCTCCTACTGTTGTAAAGCGTGCAAACCGGCTGCAATTCGATCCATGGCGCGTTCGAGGACAGGCATCGATGTGGCAAAGGAAAGGCGCACATAGTTATCCAGACCAAAAGCACTGCCCGGAACCAGGCCGACGTTAAATTTTTCCAACAAGTAAGCGCACAACTCGCTCGAGTTGGTGATGCCCTTATCGTGTGAATAGTACGCGGATACATCAGGAAATGCGTAAAAAGTTCCTGCCGGCGCTGTACAGCTCACGTTGTTGATGTGTCGCAATCGCTGCACTACATAGTCACGGCGTTGTTGATAGGCTTGTACCATGTCTCGGACAATAGTGGTTTCGGCTCGATAGGCGGCAAGCGCGGCAAGTTGCGACATGGTGGCAGCATTTGTGGTGCTGTGACCCTGGTATTTTTTAATCGCGTTTGCGACATCCGTATGCGCCGCGACGTAACCGATGCGCCAACCGGTCATAGCGTAACTTTTTGAGACACCGTTGATATAAATGAGTTGATCGCGAATAACATCAAACTCGGTTACACTGGCAAAAGGTGCCCCATCAAAAATGATCTGATCATAAATTTCGTCCGAGATGACATAGATGCCGCTTTTGTGGATAACCTGCACCAGCTCGGCCAATTCGTCTCTGGTATAAATCGCGCCCGATGGATTTGACGGCGAATTGAGAATCAACGCGCGCGTTTTCGGAGTGATGGCGGCCTCAAGCTCGGCCGCGCTCATTTTTAAATTATTATGCTGTGGAAAAATAAACCTGACGATTCCATCCGCCAGTTTGACCATCTCGGGATAGCTGACCCAATAGGGCGCCGGCACAATGATTTCATCGCCGGGATCACAGATGGCCATCAGACTTTGAAAAACGGCATATTTGGCGCCGGTGGTCACGATAATATCCGCCGGAGCATAAGACGCGCCACGCTCGCTTCGCAGCCAATCGGCAATCGCCTGGCGCAAATCCTCACAGCCGTGGACCGCGGTATATTTGGTATCACCTGCCTTGATGGCCTGAATGCCGGCCTGCGCGATGACATCCGGCGTGGCAAAATCCGGCTCGCCGGCGCCGAGGGAAATAATATCCTGACCCTCGCGTTTTAATTTTGCCGCAAGAGAGGTGAGGGCGACCGTTTGCGATTCGCCGATATGTTGACAACGCGATGAAATAAAAGGCACGGTGATGTCTACTCGTTTTCCGGATTATATTTCTGCAAAACTTTGCGCCGAACATATTCGGGCACAAAACATTTAATGCTGCCGCCAAACGAAGCCACTTCCTTGACGATACTCGAGTTCAAATAGGAATAATTTTCGTGCGGCATCATAAAAACGGTGATGAGTTCCTCGCTCAACTTGCGGTTGACAAGCGCCATCTGCAACTCAAATTCAAAGTCGGAAATGGCACGCAAACCGCGTATCACCGCATTGGCTTTTTTCTCAATCGCATAGTCGACCAACAGGCCGTCTATGCTGTCCACTGTGACCTGGGGAAAATCCTGCATCACCGTGGCGATCATATCTTTGCGTTCTTCCACGCTAAACAGCGGTGATTTTTTCGGATTGGTCGCCACCGCCACAATGACTTTATCAAAAATGACTGTCGCTCGACGAATGATATCAATGTGGCCGTTGGTGATGGGATCAAACGTTCCCGGATAAATCGCTATTTTCATGCTCTTTTTCATAAAATGTGATAAGCGTATCGCCCATTTTCTTCTGTCGGGTTATCTGTAAACCTGGCTGATGATCTGGTTGTTGTTTTGAGCTTGATTCGACCACCAAAAGCCCATCATCAGCCAAAATGTTGTTTTTCGCAATGAGGTGCAAGATGGATTGAAAATTTTCCAACGCGTACGGTGGATCGCAGAATATAAAATCAAACGACTGATGTGCTGTTTTTAGAAATTGATCCGCATTCTGTTTGACAACGATCGCATCCGTTTTGGCAAGCGCCAGGTTTTGACGAATCAACTGAATCGATTCGTAGGACTTGTCCACAAAAACGGCATACTGGGCGCCGCGGCTAAGTGCCTCGATACCAAGGGCTCCGGTACCTGCAAAAAGATCAAGCACCCGGGCATTCACAATGTCCATTTGAATACAGGAGAAGAGAAATTCCCGCACCCGGTCCGATGTTGGACGAATACGTTGTGTTTTGGGCGCCTTGAGGCGAAGTCCTTTAAAAGCGCCGGCTATGATTCGCATTGTTGAGCCAGACAAATGAAAGCCCCTCGGCACAGAACTCCTGCCAAAGGGGCGTACAATCGAAACAGTATAAACAAAATATAATTACAAATAAAAGCGCAGCACAAAGGTGTAATCGTCGCCGGAACCGGACATCAAAATTAATTTGGACACGCTGATGTTCCAGCTTTTCTGCGCCAGATTTTTGACAAACAACCGACACGCATCCAGGGAACCCGCGACTCGCATGACAACAAAACTTTGTTCTCCGGCCGGTGCGTCAATGCTGAGTGAGGAGACAGTCGTACCGGCATCGCTCGCCAGTTGGCGCAATGCAGCGTCTATTTCACTTTCCGCCAAACCCGTTGGCGTGGATATTGACCTCGCACTAAACGAGCCGGTGATCAGGGCGTTCGAACCTGTCGGAGTCGACGACGTCACACTGGCATAAGCCGGCAATGCGGCCTTGATCGCATTGTAAATATCTTCAGCGTTTTGCACGGAACCCGCGTCAACTTCGGTTGAAAAAGAACCTTCATCAAGGAAAATAGCGGTTACACGTCCGCCTCCGAGAGCATCCTGGATGGTTTGCATCACATCCGAAGCGGCCACTAAACTGGACTCACCGGCGGACTGGGTCTGAGTTATGCTTGAAACGGGACCCGGTTGTTCGGTGCGCTGGTCAGCCGTTTGCGACGCTGCACTATCGTTAACCGTTTTATCCGTGCTGTCGATCTGAGCGCTCGGAGTTTTACCGGTGACAAATCGTCCGCCTTCTTTTGGTTTGTAAAAACCAAAATAGGTAATCAAAATAGCAATTATAAAAATAGCCGCTGCGATGAGCAATGTGCTCAAAGTATTTTTTGACTTGACAGCTCTTTGGGGCGTTTCGTCAATTCCTGCGCCGGTTGGTTGAAACTGATCTTCGGACAAAGAACCGTTGGATGCGGTATCTAATGGTCGTTCTTCGTCACGTTTGTCATTTAAAAGATTCATTTTTTCCCCACAGATTAATCAGACAATCATACCCAGGCAGGCAATAAAATCATCGCCTTGCTCATCAATTAGCGTTTGCGATTCGAGATTCAACTGTTTATGAAACTGACCAAACGGCTCAAAGATTTTGATATCGGTCTGCGGACGCAAACGCGCGAGTTCATCTACAACCGAACTATGCGGCAGCGGTCCGGACAGGTAGATGCGCTGTAAATCAATAACGCGGAAATTTTCCTCGACACTGTTCAAGAGTTTCTGCACGTTATCGTTAATTGTTGCCGCGAGCACATCGGTCGACCATGAATCAAACCGTTTTTCATCAATAACTGTTGGAAGATCAACAGAAAGCGTATAAGCGCCATCCAACAAACAGGTGACGCCTATTCCGGACGGACTGAAATCAACAAACACATGCGCGTTGTCAAGATCATCCGCTGTCGCGTTCAAAGCCCGCAGCGATGCAAAGAGATCCAGATCCAGAGTTTCTATAGAAATTCTGGATTTCTGGAAAATGTCGCGCAAATATCTGACAATCGCCGTGCGTATAGCGGCGAACGCCACAACATCTTTTTGAGAACCGACCAGGGTGTTAAATATATAGTCAACATTGTATTCATCACGCGGGGCAATGAGCACCTGTTCCAGTTCCCACTCGATATGTTTGCGAATTTCGTCGTCAGTCAAACCTTTATCGATGGCAAAGTTTTTTTTCAAAGCCAGCCGTCTATCGATACAAACCCGCGCGGCCGAAACGCTGCTGCTGAAATGTTCGAGGGTTTTATCGATAAGATCAGCTATTTGGGGAACAAATTCATAATCTCCAATAACAGAGAAATCAAACTTTTTCGGCAACGGTGTTTTGGCCGCGTTGGTCAAATTAACTGTGCCGCTCCAGTGTTCAGCTTCGATAAAACGAATCGTATCACCCGAAAAGTAAATCGAAAGCGTTGCAGATCCGTTTGTCATATTGTTCCCCACACTTTATTCAACTTGAAATACTTTGAATTCTAATTTTACCAGCTCTTCTCGCCTTGTTCCAAAGCGCCGTGATTTTTAATCTTTAAGGCGCCCAGAAAACTGAGTTTAAAATCTTCTTTCAGTCTTTCGACATCGGTGGAATCAATTGGACAATAGATATCAATCATCTTGGGCGTTGTATCGTTATTGGCTTTGACAATGTATTCGCGACCAACGGTTGGGCATAAATAAAGTTGATCGAGCGTCTTAAAGGCCATGGAATCAATCATCGCCGCGTATGCCTCCCAGGTTCTCAACGAATCAAGAATGAAGGCTTCGGTGGTGTCGAGATCGGCGTCATCGGCGAAGACCAACATCGAATCAACCAGAGCGCCAACCTGGATACCCACAATGTTGGTGATCACAGAATCCGGACCTTCGCCGAAAACAGAGTCGACGGTAATTGACACGGTATCGGTTAAACCTTGAAAATTCTTGATAATTGCACCAGCAAGAATTGTGTCAAGATTGGTGAATCGATGTAATTTTTTCATTGTGGAATCGGACACAATAAAATCGACGACTTTTTCGAGAGTGTCATTGTAGGCGAGATTATCTTCCATGTAGGTGATCTCGGCATACCAAATGTGCCACAGGTTATCTCGGCAGAGTTCCTGGCTCTCTTCTTCAGCTTTCCACAATTTGGCGGGGTAAAGCAGCGAAAAAATAAGGGCAACGGCCAACAGCACTGCAAGCAATTCCAAAACGATGGAACCTTTTGCTCTCAACACCTTTTTTTTCGGCGTGTTCTCAGACATCTTTCCTCCTAACAGAATACGATAGTTTGGTTATTCGACAGTTATGTAGAGTTTAATTTTTTCAAATGTTTTCGGCCCGATTCGTTTAACGTGTTGAATATCGTCAATCTTTTGAAACGGGCCATGTTCCTCTCGGAACTGAATGATACTCTCTGCGAGAGCCGGACCAACACGGGGCAAAAGCTGCAACTCCTCACATGTGGCCAAATTGATGTTTATTTTTGTCGTTAACGACTTTTTGGTAATACTGCTTTGCTTTTTTGTTTCTAAAAATGTGCTGTCTTGCTGGAGCACGTGCGCCGATTTCTCATTAAACTCGGCAAGAATGCGTTGCCGCTCCTCGCTCCATGCGGCTTCGGTTTCCGGCGCGGCGTTTTTACGAAGAGCCTTAACGCCCAGGCCGAAAAAAAAGAGTATCGCAAGAAAAACGAGAAAGCGTTGTTCTTGTTTGGTAAAAATGGTCATTTACAAGATGGCTTCTTTCATGCGCTCAAAAAAACTTTTATCATCATTTCGAGGCTGAATGCTATCGAACTTGGCCAACTCTTTCAGCAGAGATTTTTCCTTGTTACCAATTTTGGTCGGCGTCCAAACATGTACCTTGATGAGTTCGTCGCCTCTTTTATATGAATTCAGGCGTGGAATGCCTTTATTTTTCATTCGCAATATTTTGCCGCTTTGCGTTCCTGCCGGGATGGTGATCATCGCCTTGCCTTCCAGCGTCGGCACTTCAACGTCAGCGCCGAGCACAACCTGCGGGAAAGACAAGTTCAAATTAAAAATGATGTCATCGCCGTGCCGCTCAAAATATTCGTGTTCCGTCTCTTCGATGATGATCAGCACATCGCCGGGCGGGCCGCCGCGAGGGCCGACATTGCCTTCGCCGCGCACGGTGAGATATTGTCCTTCCGCGATTCCGGCCGGCACGTCAATCTCAATTTGAGCGTCGCCGCGAACGCGTCCATCACCGTGACAGGTTGGACACGGTTTGTCGATGATCGAACCTTCGCCGCCGCATCGCTGGCATGTTTGCGTCACGGTAAAAAATCCCTGACGATACGCCACTTCCCCGCGACCATGACAGGCCGGGCAGCTAACTTTGGATGTTCCGGGGCTTTTTCCGGTACCATCGCAGGTATCGCAGTCAACCTGCTTTTTGAGTTTGATCTTTTTCTTGACGCCGGTCGCAATCTCTTCGAGAGTCAATTTCAGGCGCAGTTGCAGATCAGCGCCGCGTCGTTTTGCCGAACGCGCCTGGCCGCTGCCGCCCATGCCAAAAATATCTCCAAAACCACCGCCAAAAACTTCGCGAAAAATATCAAACGGATCGCCGCTAAAGCCGCCGCTGAAACCACCAAATCCGCCGGCGCCGCGAGCACCGGCGCGGCCAAAACGATCATATTCGGCGCGCTTTTGCGGATCAGACAACACCGCATACGCTTCGCCAATTTGCTTAAATTTTTCTTCCGCTTCTTGATTGCCGGGATTGCGATCAGGATGATATTCCATCGCCAGTTTGCGATAGGCCTTTTTGATCTCATTTTGATCCGCATCCCGCGCGATCCCTAACAGACTATAATAATCGTCTTCCGCCATGTAATCCAATATTGTAAAATCGTAATAATCAATTTACTTGCTGACAATCACTTGCGCGTGTCGCAGCACTTTATCTTTAAATTCATAACCTTTGAGATGCTCTTCAACAACGATATCCGCCTCTTTTCCGTCAACCGGCATCTGCATCAGAGCGTCATGTTTTTCCGGATCAAACGGCCGGCCAACGGTTTGCATCTCCACCAGGCCATAATCAGATAATATTTTTTTAAAATTTTTAACGACCAATTCAACGCCGGTGTGCAGGGTTTGATAATCTTTATTATCATCCGGCGCGGTAAATCGCAACAAATCATCCAGCACGGGCAAAATAGCCGTTAAAATTTCACCGCGCGCCAGGTCCATCCATTCCGGTTTTTCATTGTTGGTTCGTTTGCGAAAATTGTCAAACTCGGCTGCTGTTCGCAGTAGTTTTTCTTTTAATTCATCTCGTTCAGCGACAGCCTGCTGCAGTTCTGTTTTGTAATTTCGTCGCTTTGTTTTTTCAGACTCTTTTGATCGGCTGCCGCTGTTTTGTGTTTCGGACTCTATTTTCTTTTCCTTTGACATGTGGATCACTTAATTCGATTTGGAGACGAGGTAATTGAGAGTATCGGACATAAATTTGACCAGGGAAATAATTTTTGCATATTGCATGCGGGTTGGGCCAAGCACACCCAGAGTGCCAATTGCACCATCAATCGAATATGTGGTTGTGATGATGCTGCAATTGCGGGTGAGCTCTTCAGCGCTCTCTTCACCAATGACGATGCTGACATCGTTTGACGAGTGTTCCGAGATCACGCGCACGAGCACATCTTTTCGGTCGAGCAATTCCAAAATGGAGCCAACCTGTTCCGGTGAACCAAACTCCGGATTGGAAATCATGTTTTTGGCGCCAAAGAAATAAAAATCATTTTCCAGATCAATCTGCAGAATTTTGTCGGAATGGTCTTTAATTTTGGCAATCAGATTTTTGCTCTTTGGATCGATATCGGTAAACCGCTGATCCAGAGATGCGACAAATTGTTCAATGGACAGACCGTTCAAGCGCTCGTTAATCAACTGCGCCGTTTCATTTAAAAATTCATTGGAAAAATTATTATCAATCTCAATGATAATGGATTTCACCAATCCGGATTTGATACTAAAAACAACCAGAACTTTTTTATCAGAAACAGGGATCAGTTCAATTTTATGAAATGTACCACGGCGAAAACGCGGAGACAGGACAATGCCAAGCTGATTTGAGATATCGCCAAGGACTCTGGCGGTTTGGCCAATCACCCGGTCAATATCCATGGTAAAAAGTTCGAGCTTTTCCGTGATAATCTCTTTTTCTTCGTTGGTCAGATCATCAATTCTTTCAAGACTGTCAACATACCATCGGTAACCCGTAGTGGTCGGCATTCGACCGGCAGAGGTGTGTGGGTGCCAGATAAGTCCGCGATCCTCCAAATCCGCCATAACATTACGAACGGTTGCCGGACTAATATTGAGGTTGTAATGTTTGGAAATATATCGCGAGCCGACAGGTTCGGCATTCACGGTAAATCCATGTACAATGGCCAGGAAGACCTGACGCTCGCGTGGTGTAAGTTCCGTTGACATCATTTTTTATAATAAAACCAATTCGGTAATAAACAAATTATCACAAAAATACTGATTTTTATTAGCCTTGTCAAGCTAAATTTGCCAACGAAAAAACTACCTAACCCCTTAAAAATCACTTACAAAAACCGCTTAATAGCGAACATGCTTCCGGTATAACCAAAAAGCAAACCGGTGCCCATAATGCCCCCAAACATCCAGTTTGGCGTGAGGAGCAAGCCGGGCCATTGAAATTCGATAATTTTCAGGATCACAAAAAGTAAAAGAAAGGCAAAAAATCCGCCAAGAACACCCTGAAAAATGCCCTGGAAAATAAACGGCCGGCGGATAAAAACATCTGTGGCGCCGACGAGCTTCATCGTATCAATAATCTGCTGGCGCGCCAAAATGATCAGCCGAATGGTATTTGAAATCATAAACAATGAACCGAGAAAAACCAAAAAAAGCAACACATATAAGACGATACGTGAAACGCTGGAAAATTTCACCAGCGCGTTAATGGCGCCCTGCTGCATAACAACTTCATCAACCTCGGATCGGCCCTCAAGATTTTTGGCAAAACGGTCCGCCGAGCCGCCATCTTCTTTGAGCTGAATGAGAAAAGAGGCCGGCAACGGATTTTCATCCAGCGCGTCGAAAATATCCTCGCCAAACTCTTTTTTGAATTGCGCCGCCGCATTTTCTTTGGAGATGTAATCCACTTGAACAATATTCTCGAGACCAGTCAGTTCATTTCGAAATTGCTCAATTTCCTCGTCCGTCAAGGTGTTGGCCAGGAAAACCTGCAGATCGTCGTTGGCGTTGAGTACCGTCACCAGTCGACTCACATTCGCCGTCAAAATGGCGACAATGCCGAGGATGAAAAGAAGGAAAAACACACTAAAGACGGTGATGACGGTAGAAATACGCGCCTTGGCAAAACCGGAGAATGCTTCTTTGAGGCTGTACACCACGCTCATATCAACTGCCCATTTTCAATTCGTAAAATTTTGCCGCCATATCGCTGCGCCAGTTCATAATTATGCGTCGCCATCATGACGGATGTTCCACGCATATTGATGCGCATCAACACATCCATAATGTCATGTGCGGTGTTCGGATCAAGGTTTCCGGTGGGCTCATCGGCCAGCAAAATATACGGCTCATTGACAATGGCACGCGCAATGGCAACGCGCTGCTGCTCTCCGCCGGACAGCTCCTGGGGATATTTTCGCGATTTATGACTCAGACCGACATCCGCCAAAGCTCGCAGCACTCTTCGTTTGATGAATTTGTTTTTCTTGCCGATCACTTCCAGCACGAACGACACATTGCGAAAAACGTCACGATCATTCAACAATTTAAAATCCTGGAAAACCACGCCCAATCGGCGCCGAAGCAGCGGAATTTCTTTCGGCGAAATAAATAACGAATTATACTCGCCAACAATGATATGTCCCTCGGTCGGCCATTCATCCAGAAAAATTGATTTGAGCACAGTCGATTTGCCGGCGCCGCTCGGCCCAACAAGAAAAACCAATTCGCCAGGCGACACTTGAAAGGAGACGTGCTGTACACCGTCCCCGGTCGGGTACATGACTTTGACATTGTGCAGTTCTAACATGCTATTCTAGTCTGATTCTTTCTTTAAGACAAAGTGAACACGCTCACATTCTTCATTAAACGGCTCAAAGGTAAAGTCCTTGTAGCCAGCCAACAGCGTAAGCGGTGAATCCTCAACAAACGATAAAATCTCTTCCAAGGCGCGGATGCGCTGTTGATGATGCTCATAAAAAAGGATGTCCGAACGGTCCGTCATCCGAATTTCGAAATAGTTGTTCTGAATGGCTTCTTTCCGATCAAACAATGATTTGCGCAGATAGCTGCCATTGCTAAACGTTTCACGATGCACATATCTGGAAAAATCGCGTTTTGAGTTCATCAACGTACTGACGTCAAAAATGAAAAGGCCGTTTTTCTTTAATCTGTGGTGAATATTAACAAAAGCGTCGCGCCACATCTTTTCGTCAAGCAGATAGTTCATGCTGTCATACAGCGACACGATCGTATCAACTTTTGTTGATAACGGCATGGCGCCCAGATCGGCGCAAATAAAATGCATCGCACTGTGTTTCCGCCGTGCTTCCCTGAGCATCGGTAACGAGCTGTCCAATCCGGTAACACGATAAGAGTATTGAGCCAACAACGCGGCAAAAGAGCCTGTACCGCAGGAGACATCGACCACCCAGTGACTATCCGGCTGGAAGCGTGAAATGATATTGTGCACATAGGCCGCCCATCGTTTGTAATTCACGTGTTCCATGACCTGGTCATAGATGGGCGCCAGCGCTGAATATGGCGGAACCGTTTTCTTTTCCAGAAACCATTTCATGCTGTGAAATATAGGGAGATTTTTTTTCAAAGTAAATTTGTTTGGTGAAATAAAGCAGAGCGCCAATGCTCTACCCTGCGACGACCTTTACGATACAGGAGCGCGATCGAGGTCCGTCAAATTCACAAAAGTAGATGGATTGCCAGGTACCGTAAACCGGGCGGCCATTTTCAATAATGATGTTCAGCGACGGGCCGAACAAACTGGATTTGATATGCGCCGCGGAATTTCCCTCCATGTGAAAATAACCATCATTGAACGGCACGATTTTGTTCATTTCCATCACCATGTCACGCACCACGTCGGGATCGGCATTTTCATTGATAGTTACCCCGGCTGTGGTGTGCGGCACAAAAATGACACAAATACCATCCTGCACCCCACTTTCCCGGATGATGCGTTCAATCTCGCGATCAATATTGATGAATTGCACGTTCTGTGATGTTTTAACGGAAAATTTCGACGCCTTCATTTCATCCTCATTTTCAAAAAAATCCAAAAGCTATCGTAGCGTTCAACGTGAAACCGGAAAGACTGTCTTTGGTCAATCCTTCGGCTTTTACACCGGTAGCTATCATGTAGGAAAAACCGACAATAAATTTGCTGTGATTCGAAATATTGACATTGACATTCAGGGACGGCTCAATAAACACATGCCGATCATCAGATAAAATCTCGGCACTGTTATTGGCGGGATAACGAACGTGGCCAATTCCCATCAAACTGTTTGCTGACAAAAACACCTGATTGTCAGGTTTGTGAATATATTCAATTTCGAGGCCGCCGTGGTAGGTATCGAACAGATAGTACCGAGAATTGCCGGCCGGCTGTACGTCATCCGGAGCATAAATTGAGTAATGCGTCACATGACTCGCCATGCCGTAATAGGCGGCGCCAAGGCAAAATGTTCGGTTGATGATCCAGCCGAAACGCGCACCCAGCATGCCAAAGCGAGCATCATCAACTCGACCCAATTTGAACGCCAGCCCGACATAGCCGCCGTGTTGCGCATTGGCCTGAAAGAGCGTTTGCTTTTCCTCCGATTGTGCGACAACGAGGCTGCTGAACAGGATGGTAAAAAGCAAAATAGTTCTCAAATGGTGTTGCCCTATGTTTTGAGTTTTTTCTTGCGCGCTGCAGGGAACAAAATATTATTCAAAATGAGTCTGTAACCTGGCGAATTCTTGTGCAGCTTTAATTGCGTTGGCGGATCATTCACATAATGTTGATAATCCTCCGGATCGTGACCGCCATAATAGGTGAACGTCCCTTTGCCCAGATTTCCGTGTAAATACTTGACCTGCTGCGTTCCCTCGGCTTCGCCCAATATGACAATCGATTGTTTGATTAGATCCTTTTTAAAGCCGGTCGTTTGCCCCATAAAACCCTTCAGGGCGTTCACATGACATTGTGTGAGCATGGTCGGTACCGGATCATATTTGGCGGAAAATTCAAATAGTGTGAAATAATCAGCCTCGGCGCCGCGCAGCGCGGGCGCATAACTTGGCGGGATGTCAATGTCCGAGTACTCGTAGAGCATCGGATTCGGTTCAATCTTGAAATTTTCAAAGGCCAGGCAGTTATTGTAATTTAATTTTTGCTGTGCACTGGCTTCAACCGGATCGCCGTCAAAAACAGCATCACAAATATCCACATCGGTGGCGGCGAGGGCGATGTCAAACGTATCGGTCGCCGAACACATCGCAAAGAGAAATCCACCACGCCGAACATATTCTTGGATAGTCAACACCACGGCGCGCTTTAGATCGGAAACTTTGGCAAATCCGAGTTTTTGCGCCAGCGCCTCGTTTTTCGCGACCTCTTCCTTGTACCAATCGGCGTTTCGATAATTTGCGTAAAACTTGCCATACTGGCCGGTAAAGTCCTCATGATGCAGGTGCAGCCAGTCATACAATTCCAGCTCACCGGCGAGCACACGTTCGTCCCACAATTTTTCATGCGGAATTTCGGCATACTCGAGCGCGAGCAACACTGCATCGTCCCACGCTTGTTTGTTAGGCGGCGCATAGATGGCGATTTTCGGCGCTTTTTCCAACAGCACCTTGTCCATATTTTCCTGCTCGATGGTAGCATACACCTGCGCCGTTTCGCTGCCGCTTAAAATGGAAAAACCGACGCCGCGCACGCGAAGCTCGCGTTCGACAGCCGGATAATGATCCATCATAAAAGAGCCGCCGCGATAATTCAGTAGCCATTCGACATTAATGCCGTTTTCCAGCGCCCAATAGGCGATGCCGTACGCTTTTAAATGCTCAACCTGCTGCAGATCCATGTAAATGAGGATTTTTTGGGCGTTTGCGGTTCCGCCAAAGATGATAAAAAGCAACGCCAAAAGGCCAATCTTGAATTGTTTCATCACATTATTTCCGGTTTTCCAACGTTCTCACCCGCTCACGAGCGGTTTCCAAATGGATGCTCATGGGAAATTCAATCAAAATTTTCTCATATTGTTCCTGCGCCAAACCCGGCAAAGCCAGGTCGTTTTCATAAATTTCGGCTGAGGACAGCAGCGCCGCATCACGGTAGAAACTTGTACTGTCAGAATAAACGCTTTCAAGCACCTGAATAGCCGGTTGAAAATCGTGCAGCTTTTTGTATGCCTCGACCAGTCGCAAGCGCAACTCGCTTTTAAGTGACGAGTTTGAATATTCAGCCAGATAGTCTTGCAGCAGTTTTTTCGATTCTTCAAAACGTCGCTGCTTCATCAACAGCTCGGCTTGCCCCAGTTGAGCCAAACCGGTCGAGTCGTATTGATGCTCCCGCAACAACATGCTCAGCTCGATGGCATCATTTTCATAAATATTCGTCTGGTTGGACGGATACACAACATTGTCAAAATCGTCAAGGTAACTCAAGCTGGCGGTCGGGCGCATCCGATAGAATTCCAGCATCGCCAACTGCATCAAGCAGGCGCTGTTGAAAACCGGATTGGAGACGGACAGTCTCTGCGCGCGCTGCAAAAAGTTCTCGGCCGCATTCAAATCATCGCGGGCAGTGGCGCATTCCGCCAGACGCAAAAGCGTTTCAACCTGAAACTCGACGTTCGGATATTCTTTCAACGCCTGCTGATAAGCTTTTTCCGCCCGCGCTATATCAAACAATTGAAAAAAAGCAATGTCGCCCATTTGCATCAAGGCCAACCGCGCATCAGCGGAACGTTTATTTTCGTCTACAAATAACTGCAACGCATCGAGCGCCTTTTCATACTGCTGCTGATTGCTGTACACTCTGGCGAGCCCGAGTTTGGCGGGCGTTACATACCGGCTGTCGCCAAGTTCTTCAATAATGACCATAAACGCCCGCTCGGCAAAAACAGATGCATTGGCTGCCAGCGCCGTATTGGCAAAATCGTAGAGATATTTGCCCTTGATATAGGTTCGAATCTGGCTGCTAATCTCGTTCTCCGCCAGTAGCCGTTCGAGCTCGATATAATGCAGCAGCGCGTTTTCATAATCCTGCCGCATGGTATAAATATCAGAAAGAAAATAGTGAATGGCCCAGTGTGGCTGATCAGGCGATTTCAGCCGTTTTTGCAGTGTTCGCAAAAGCGGTGTGATATTCTCCTGCACTTGCACAAAACGTTGCAGCTCGTTGGATAAAAAATCGAGCTGTTGTGGAAAAACGATTACAAAATCAAGATAGTCGTTGATCAGCTTTTCCTGTTCGTTGAGAATTATATAAATAGAGCTCAACTCGTACATAAAAGCGAGATCATTTTTCACATTACTACGACCTTTCAGATAGAGGGCCTCGGCCTCGTTGTACATCTGATTTTCAACATAGATTTGTCCGATGAGCGAATAGGTTTCCTGTTGTTTGGCATTCTCAGAGATGAGCGTGTTCCACAGTTGTCGCGCTTTGTCTTCATTGCCGCGTTTGTATTCAATCCAGGCCAAATCAACAGCAAAACGAAGATCGCGATATTTGGATTGTAATTCGAGGATCAACTGCTCAAACTGGTCATAATTATTCAATTGCTCAAAGCACCGTTTGGCGCCCAGATAGGAAGCCACGTCTTTGGGATTGATACGCACGGCACGGCTATAATAGTCCGCCGCGTTTTCATATTGCCCGGCGCTTTCAAAAGCAGATGCGGTACGTCGCAAACTGATATCATTGCCCTGCAGAATCGCTTGCGGCAGCACAGTCGTTGCAAATAAGCAAATGGCAAAAAGCAGATAAAAAATATTAATTTTGCGAATCATCTTGTTCCGTTAACGCCTTGAAATAATCTTCGATAATTTTCAGATAATCGCGGCTATAGCCTTCTTTTTTCGCGCGCAGCAGATCTTGCTGCAATTGGTTATGCCGTTCACCCAAATCATCCGGCAGGGCCCCCGGGCTGGTCGTGATATAATTTTTGCCCGTTTCGGCCTGTCGCTCGCGGCTGAACTCGCGCTGGTTCACCGATTTCTGCGCGTCCAGCATTCGTGATAAAATGCGGTTTTGCCGGTTGATTGTATCCCGAGTGATTTGTTTGTTGGCAAAATCCTGTTCAACCTTTTTCATATCGTCGGCAATATTGTCCAGGCTGCCCAACACCTCGGACATGCCGCCGGCCTCTTTGGCAAGTTGCTCCATGGATTTTCGCACCTGCCGCTGCTCCGCCGCGAGTCGCGCCATCGCCGCTTGTTGGCCAAGGCTGAGTTGACCGCCGGGCTGCATCCCCTGGGATTGTTGATTGATTTGTCCCTGAGCATCACCCATTTGCTGCATCTGCTGCAAAAATTGTTGATAGCTCATGCCACCGCTGCCGCCCTGACTTTGCATATTTTGCATGGACTGCTGCATTTGTCGAATGGCCTCGTTCATCTGCGCCATCGAATTACCCTGGCGCTGCGCCGCCTGCCGGCCATCTCGGCTTTCCATCTGCTGCAGGGCATCCTCCATCTCGGCCATGGCCTGCCCAAGTGACTTGCTGACTTGCGGATCAATGCCAAAATTTTCCTTCATCGCTTGCGACATTTCATTGACAACGCGTTCGAGAGCAGATTCGAGTTCTTTTTGCCGACCGGCCGCTTCGGGGAAATCAGCGCTGTTTCGCGACATGGGCTGCGTCTGCTG
This sequence comes from uncultured Cytophagia bacterium, assembly GCA_964432185.1. Classification (GTDB taxonomy): domain Bacteria; phylum Zhuqueibacterota; class Zhuqueibacteria; order Residuimicrobiales; family Krinioviventaceae; genus Kriniovivens. Next base: position 1,080 of record CAYSNA010000040.1, on the reverse strand, counting down.
CATAAGTTCTTCCTGCTGTTTGGAAATTTGCAGCAGGTCGTGGCTGCCCTTGCGCATGGCGCGAAGGGCCTGTTGCTGAAGCTCGCCGCTCATCATCTGTTTGGCTTGCTGCAGACTCTGCGACATTTTTTCAAAAGACTGCTGGTTTTGCGAGGATTTTGGCGCCGCGTTGGCCATCTGATTCTGCGCCAGCATTTCTTGTAATTCCTGCAGACTTGCCTGCAGATTGTTTTGTTGCATTTCCTGCGCGGCTTGGTTAATCGGCTGCTCCGGCATGGCCGGAATATCCTTCGAGTCCTGCTGCAGCTCTTTGAGCACATCCGCCAGGGCATCCGCATCTTTATTGATGCGCTCCTGCTCTTTGTGCAGCCGTTGAGGATCAGCATTTTGTTGCTCGGCAGCCTCTGTAATGTCGTTCTGTCGTTGCGACAAATCCTCAGCCATTTTCTGCGCCTGATCCAGTTTTTGCTCGGCCTGCAGATTTTTTAATAATTCGATGGTCCGATCGAGCGTTTTATTGTACTCTTCGGCGTTGAGCTTCATCTCCTCCATCGCCTTTTGGATCATATTCTCGTCAAGATTTTCCATCGCCTCATTCATCTGCTGCATCAACTCTTGCAGCTCGGGCGTCATGATCTCGTTGTAAAGTTGTTGAATTTCTTGAAATTTTTGCAGCGTTTCCGGAGTGAAAAGATTGTTCTTTTCGATATTCTCGATCATGTCATCCAACTGCTCAGTCACCTGTTCGAGTTGTTTTTCGATCTCGCGTTGTTGCTGCAGGGCTTCTTCAATTTCCTGCTTTTGCTGCCAATCCATGTCGGCAGATCGTTTCATCTCCAAAGATAACTGATCAAGCTTTTCTTGCAAATCACGGCTTTTTTTCAGCGTTTCCTCAAACGCATCGGTCACATCCTCTTGTTCGTCGGCCATTTCTTCGTACATTTCATAAAGCGACGGAAAGCGTGCGCGATACATGGCGCTACGGGCCTTTTTGGGGCCGGAGACATTATCATTATCAAACACCTCAACAAAATAGACAATGACATCCGTGGGAAACATATCCACCGAGGCGAGTTCCCA